>NZ_JBEZWX010000006.1:0-280122 GCF_040637635.1 Streptomyces sp. NPDC028635
GGGGTGTCCGCCCGCAGCGTCCGGCACCGGCGGTGGGCGCCGTATCGAGTGACGGCCGGCCGGACCGAGGACGGACACCCCCCGCCCCGGCCCCGCCCTGACCACCGGCCGCAGGCGAGACCGCAACCGGCCACCGGACGGAAACGGGCCGCCGCAGGCATTTAAGGGGCGCGGGGAACGGCGCGACGAGCCCCCACGCACCCGCAGACGAACAACGACCAGGCGCCGCAGGCGCCAAGGGGCGCGGGGAACGGCGCGACCAGCCCCCACGCACCCGCAGACGAACGACAAGGCACCGCAGGAGCACGGGAAGCCGCGCGAAGCCCCACGCACCCGCAGACAACCGACGACCGACGACCGACGACCGACAATCCACAACCGCCCGGAGGGCTACTGCGCCGACGCGGTCAGATCCCCTCGCCGAGGCGCCGCGAACCCCTCCAGGTCACCCCGCGTGAGCCCCGTGGCCGCGGCCACCTCCGCGACGTCGAGCGCACCGCAGTCCAGCCCCCGCAGCAGATACCCGCTGAGCGCCTTCGCGGTGGCCGGCTCGTCCATCACGTCACCGTCGACATGACCGGCGTAGCGGGCGAGACGGGCGGCGGCCTGTTCGAAGCCCTCGCGGTAGAAGGCGAACACGGCCGCGTAGCGGGTCGGGATGTGCCCGGGGTGCATGTCCCAGCCCTGGTAGTACGCCCGGGACAGCGCCCGCCGGGTCAGCCCGTAGTGCAGCCGCCACGCGGCGTGGACTTTCTCGGTGGACCCGACCGGCAGCACGTTGGTGGAGCCGTCGGACACCCGCACCCCGGTCCCCGCCGCCGCGACCTGCATGATCGCCTTGGCGTGGTCGGCGGCCGGGTGGTCGCTGGCCTGGTAGGCGGCGGAGACGCCGAGGCAGGCGCTGTAGTCGAAGGTGCCGTAGTGCAGTCCGGTGGCGCGGCCCTCGGCGGCCTGGATCATACGGGCGACGGTGGCGGTGCCGTCCGTCGCCAGAATGGACTGGCTGGTCTCGATCTGGATCTCGAAGCCGATGCGGCCGGGCTCCAGACCGCGGGCCTTCTCGAACGCCTCCAGCAGCCGGACCATCGCGGTGACCTGCTCGGGGTAGGTCACCTTGGGCAGGGTGAGGGTGAGCCCGTCCGGCAGCCCGCCGTGCTCCAGCAGCCCGCTGAGGAAGACGTCCAGGGTCCGGATGCCCCGGTCGCGGACCGCGGCCTCCATGCACTTCATGCGAATGCCCATGTAGGGCGCGGCCGTGCCCTCGGCGTACGCCGAGGCGATGAGCCGGGCGGCGCGGGCTGCGTCCTCGTCCTCGTCCTCGCCGTGGTAGCCGTCCTCGAAGTCGACGCGCAGGTCTTCGATGGGCTCGCGCTCCAGCTTGGCGCGCACCCGCGTGTAGACGGGCTCGGCGAGGTCGTCGGCGAGGCCGAGGACGCGGGCGAAGGAGGCGGCGTCCGGGGCGTGCTCGTCGAGCGCGGCGAGGGCCTGGTCGCCCCAGGAGCGGATGGTGTCGGCGGCGAAGACGTCACCGGGGACGTAGACGGTGTGTACGGGCTGGCGGGTGCCGGGGTCGCCCGGGTAGCGGCGCTCCAGTTCGGCGTCGACCGGCGCGAGGGAGGCGCTGATCTCCTCGCTGACGGCGCCCGCGAGGCTCGTCGCCACCTTCTCCTGCTGGCCCTGACCCATCCCGCACCCTCCTGTTTTCCGCTCTATGGAATCAATAATCCGTAGAGTGAAGTTATCCGTGGATCTTCCTCCTGGTCAACACCCTGTCCACAGCATGAACCCGTCGCCGCGACACGGCGAGGCCCCCGTGACCGCGCAGGTCACGGGGGCCTCGACGAGCCGGGCGGGGATCAGCCCTTGCGGGTCTTGACCTCGTCGGTCAGCTGCGGGACGACGTCGAACAGGTCGCCGACGATGCCGTAGTCGACCAGCTCGAAGATCGGGGCCTCGGGGTCCTTGTTGATGGCCACGATGGTCTTCGAGGTCTGCATGCCGGCGCGGTGCTGGATGGCGCCGGAGATGCCGCAGGCGACGTACAGCTGCGGCGAGACCGACTTGCCGGTCTGGCCGACCTGGTTGGTGTGCGGGTACCAGCCCGCGTCCACGGCGGCACGCGAGGCGCCGACGGCCGCACCGAGCTGGTCGGCGAGACCCTCGATGAGGGAGAAGTTCTCCGCGCCGTTCACACCGCGGCCACCGGAGACCACGATCGCGGCCTCGGTCAGCTCGGGACGGCCCGTCGACTCGCGCGGCGTGCGGCCGGTGACCTTGGTGCCGGTGGCCTTGTCGGAGAAGGACACGTTCAGCGCCTCGACGCTGCCCGCGGCCGGGGCGGCCTCCACGGCGGCCGAGTTCGGCTTGACCGTGATGACCGGGGTGCCCTTGATGACACGGGACTTGGTGGTGAAGGACGCGGCGAACACCGACTGGGTGGCCACCGGGCCCTCGTCGCCGGCCTCGAGGTCGACGGCGTCGGTGATGATGCCGGAGCCGATGCGCAGCGCCAGACGCGCGGCGATCTCCTTGCCCTCGGCGGAGGACGGCACGAGGACGGCGGCCGGGGAGACGGCCTCGACGGCGGCCTGCAGGGCCTCCACCTTCGGCACGACCAGGTAGTCGGCGTACTCGGAGGCGTCGGAGGTGAGGACCTTCACCGCGCCGTGCTCGGCGAGCGTGGCGGCGGTGTCACCGGCGCCGTTGCCCAGCGCGACGGCGACCGGCTCGCCGATGCGGCGGGCCAGCGTCAGCAGCTCCAGAGTGGGCTTGCGGACGGCACCGTCCACGTGGTCGACGTAGACGAGAACTTCAGCCATGGGAATGCATCTCCTGCGGGGATTGCGAAGTCTGAGGGGCGGTCAGGGAGGCGGTCCCTGCTCCAGGGACGAACGGGTCCCTTAGATGAACTTCTGGCTCGCGAGGTACTCAGCGAGCTGCTTGCCGCCCTCGCCCTCGTCCTTGACGATCTGGCCCGCGGTGCGCGCGGGACGCTCGTTCGCGGCCTCGACCTTGGTGAACGCGCCCTCCAGGCCGACCTCTTCGGCCTCGATGTCGAGGTCGGACAGGTCCCAGGACTCCACCGGCTTCTTCTTGGCCGCCATGATGCCCTTGAAGGACGGGTAACGGGCCTCGCCGGACTGGTCGGTGACCGACACGACGGCCGGCAGGGAGGCCTCGAGCGTCTCCGAGGCGGCGTCGCCGTCGCGGCGGCCCTTGACCGTGCCGTCCTCGACCGAGACCTCGGACAGCAGCGTGACCTGCGGGACGCCCAGCCGCTCGGCGACAAGCGCCGGGACGACGCCCATGGTGCCGTCGGTGGAGGCCATGCCGGAGATCACCAGGTCGTAACCGGCCTTCTCGATCGCCTTGGCCAGCACCAGGGAGGTGCCGATGGCGTCCGTGCCGTGCAGGTCGTCGTCCTCGACGTGGACGGCCTTGTCGGCGCCCATGGACAGCGCCTTGCGCAGGGCGTCCTTGGCGTCCTCGGGACCGATGGTCAGGACGGTGACCTCGACGTCGTCGTCGGAGTTCTCGGCGATCTGCAGCGCCTGCTCGACGGCGTACTCGTCCAGCTCGGAGAGCAGACCGTCCACGTCGTCCCGGTCGACGGTCAGGTCATCGGCGAAGTGCCGGTCGCCAGTGGCGTCGGGCACGTACTTCACAGTGACAACGATCCTCAAGCTCACGCCGGCTCTCCTACTGCCTCGTCATTTCTCGGCTGCCTACTTGAGAGGCAGCATAGGCGCCCCAAGCGGCCGATTCCGGTACGGGGCGGTCCCCGCTCCGACCGAAATATTACTCGTCAGTACACCCAGTTCCTGCCCGCTAAGCAAGCGCTTTGAACTGTGACCTTTGCAACGCAGCGTAACCGGAACTCGACCGCTTCGCAGGGGCGCCGGAGCGTGACTAATCGCGCAGAGCAGTGAAGCCGCCCTGGTGATAGAGGAGCGGGCGGCCGGGCCCGGCGGGGTCGCCGACGACGACCTCGGCGAGGACGATGCGGTGGTCACCGGCCGGGACCCGGGCGACCACCCGGCACACCACCCAGGCCAGGACGTCGTCCAGCACGGGAACCCCCTCCGGTCCCTCGCGCCAGGCCGTGGGTGCGCCGAAGCGGTCGGCCCCGCTGCGGGCGAAGGTGGCGGCCAGCTCCCGCTGGTGCTCGCCGAGGATGTGCACGCCGACGTGTTCGGCCTCGGCGACGGCCGGCCAGCTGGAGGCGCCGGTGCCGATCCCGAAGGACAGCATCGGGGGCTCGGCGGAGACGGAGGTGAGGGAGGTGGCGGTGAAACCGACCGGCCCCGACGCGCCGTACGCGGTGATCACGGCGACCCCGGCCGCGTGCCGCCGGAAGACGGAGCGCAGGAGGTCGGGCGAGGCGAGCTGGGGGATGCGCAGGTCGGGCGAGGCCGTCATGCCGTTGTCCTTCAGGAGTGAGGGGCGAGGGGGCGCGGGGCTGCTACCGCCCCGGACAGCGCGCGCTCGCGGTGCGGACGAGGTCGACGTGCACCCGTCCATGGAGAAGGAGTTCCGAAGGCATGAGGTCAGGCTGACGACAGGTGGCGAGCGCAGTCAAGTACGTCCCGTGGAGTGGGAGACAGCTCACCGTGACGAAAGGGGGCGTCACACCGCCTCGCCCAGGGCCGCGATGACGTCGGCCTTCCGGGGCTGACCGGTGGCCCGGCGCACGACACGGCCGTCGGCGTCGAGGACCAGCACCGTCGGGGTCTTCAGGATGTCGAGCGCGCGCACCAGTTCCAGACGGGCCTCGGCGTCGATCTCCAGGTGCGTGACGCCCGGGACCAGGCCGGCGACCTCGCCCAGCACCCTCCGGGTGGCCCGGCAGGGGGCGCAGAAGGCGCTGGAGAACTGCACCAGGGTGGCCCGCTCGCCCAGTTCGCCGCCGAGGTCGGCCGCCGTGAGCCGCTTGTCCTGATCGCGCACCCGCACCCGCACTCTCCCGCTCCGCCGTCGCTGCACCAGGCCGTAGGCGCTCGCCAGCGCGAGCACCACGACGCACACCACCAGTCCGGTCATCATCTGCACCAGCATTCATCAGACTGCAAAGATTCCCCGCTCCCGGAACTCCATCCGCTGCGGAATGCTTGCCTCCATGGACATCGACGTGAGGGGGCCGCGGTTCGGGGCGGCCGTGACGACCGCGGTGCTGGCCGTCGTGCTGATCACCGGCAACCCCTGGCTGCTGGCCTGGCAGACGCTGGCGTTCGCGCTGGGCGCGGCGGGCGGGGTGCAGCGTTCGCCGTACGGCTGGGTGTTCCGGACGGCGGTGCGGCCGCGGCTGGGGCCGCCGCGGGCGTTCGAGGCGCCCGAGCCGCCGCGGTTCGCGCAGGCGGTGGGGCTGGTGTTCGCCGGTATCGGCCTGGCCGGCTACACGCTGGGCCCGCAGTGGCTGGGCATGGCGGCGACCGCCGCCGCCCTGGCGGCGGCGTTCCTGAACGCGGTGTTCGCGTACTGCCTGGGGTGCGAGATGTACCTGCTGGTGCGGCGTACGACGGTCCGCGCGGAGTAAAGGAAACATAAAGGCGCAGGTCGATCATGGGGCGGACGTGACGAGAATCTCGCGGCGGACGGGCACCAGGACTGGCTCCCCGCCCGTTGTTTGGGGCACGATCTGCGACAAGCCGTGAACCTACGGCTGCGTAACTTGACTTCCGCCGGGAACCTTCTTTCTTGGCATTCCCTACAGCGGATGAAGAAGGAAGGGTCCGTCCCGCCCATGGCAGAACTCGTCTACCGCCCCGTCATCGGTCTCGCCAAAACCATGTTCAAGGCATGGGACCTCAAGATCGACTGCCGGGGGTCGGAGAACATTCCGCGGACGGGCGGCGCTGTGCTGGTGAGCAACCACATCAGCTACCTCGACTTCATCTTCAACGGTCTCGCGGCGCTCCCGCAGAAGCGGCTGGTGCGCTTCATGGCGAAGGAGTCGGTGTTCCGGCACCGGATCTCCGGGCCGCTGATGCGCGGGATGAAGCACATCCCGGTGGACCGCAAGCAGGGCGAGGCCGCGTACGCGCACGCGCTGGACGCACTGCGCTCCGGCGAGGTGATCGGGGTGTTCCCCGAGGCCACCATCTCGCCGTCGTTCACACTGAAGAGCTTCAAGTCGGGCGCCGCCCGCCTCGCGCAGGAGGCCGGTGTCCCGCTGATCCCGATGGCGGTGTGGGGCACGCAGCGGCTGTGGACCAAGGGCCACCCCCGCAACTTCAAGCGCAGCCACACCCCGATCACGATCCGCGTGGGCGAGGCCGTCGAGGCACCGCGCGACCAGTACGCCGGCGCGATCACCCGCCGCCTGCGCGAGCGTGTCCAGGAGCTGCTGGAGGCCGCCCAGCGCGCCTACCCGGTCCGCCCGAAGGACGCGAGCGACACCTGGTGGATGCCGGCCCACCTGGGCGGTACGGCGCCGACGCCGGAGCAGGTCCGGGCCGCCGAGGCGCACTGACCGCCCGTCCGCCGGCTCTCGCTCACAGCGCGGTCGGATAGACCGGCCACAGCGACGGGACGTCCGGTGCGGAGCGCAGCGACGCGAGGATCGCCGGGTGCGGGGCGGCGTACAGCTCCGGGTAGTCCTCCTCCCCCGCCCGCGGGTCGGGTACGAAGGCCAGTTGCTCCCCGTCCAGGCGGAACGCCGCATTCTGGCCGGGCTTGCCGCCGCGCGGGTCCTGGCGGTGCCAGGCGCCGTTGAAGCGGACCGCGACCAGGCCGTGCACCGCCTCGAACTTCTGGTAGCACAGCGCCGTAGGGATGTCCTCGGCGCGCAGCAGTGCGGCCAGGGCGTGGGCCTTGGCGCAGCAGATGCCGGTGCGCCGCTCGATCACGTCGGAGGCGCGCCAGGTCTGGCGCGGGTCACCACTGTCCAGGGAGTGCGGGATCTCGTCCCGCACGAACTCGAAGGCCGCACGCGCATACTCATACGAGTCGGCGGCGCCGTCGGCCAGTCTCGCGGCCGTCTGCCGCACCACCGGATGGTGATGGTCGATGACCTCGTCGGCCGCCAAGTAGGCGGAAAGGTCCGGGGTGTTCTGGATCAGCTCCATGCCCGAGAGCATAGAAATGCGATCACCCGAGCGTCAATGACTTTTCGGATGACCGCATATCTATGCAACGCGGGGTGTCAGCGCGCCATCTCTTCCTTCAGCGCGGCCAGGAACGCGTCCACGTCGTCCTCGGTGGTGTCGTAGGAGCACATCCAGCGCACCACGCCGTCGGCCTCGTCCCAGAAGTAGAAGCGGAAGCGCTTCTGCAACCGCTCGCTGACGTCGTGCGGCAGCCGGGCGAAGACGCCGTTGGCCTGGACGGGGTAGAGGATCTCCACGCCGTGCAGGGACCGCACACCCTCGGCCAGACGCTGGGCCATCTCGTTGGCGTGCCGGGCGTTGCGCAGCCAGAGGTCCTTGGCGAACAGCGCCTCCAGCTGCACCGAGACGAAGCGCATCTTGGAGGCCAGCTGCATCGACATCTTCCGCAGGTGCTTCATCTGCCGCACCGCGTCCTGGTTCAGGACGACGACCGCCTCGCCGAACAGCGCGCCGTTCTTCGTCCCGCCCAAGGAGAGGATGTCCACGCCGACCGCGTTGGTGAACGTGCGCAGGGGCACGTCCAGCGACGCGGCCGCGTTCGATATCCGGGAGCCGTCCAGGTGCACCCGCATGCCGTGGGCGTGGGCGTGCTCGCAGATCGCGCGGATCTCGTCGGGCGTGTAGAGGGTGCCCAGCTCGGTGGACTGGGTGATCGAGACGACCTGCGGCATCGCACGGTGCTCGTCCTCGAAGCCCCACGCCTGCCGGTCGATCAGCTCGGGCGTCAGCTTGCCGTCCGGGGTGGGGACGGTGAGCAGCTTCAGGCCGCCCATCCGCTCCGGCGCGCCGCCCTCGTCGACGTTGATGTGCGCGCTGTCCGCGCAGATCACCGCGCCCCAGCGGTCGGTGACCGCCTGGAGTGCCACGACGTTGGCGCCGGTGCCGTTGAACACCGGGAACGCCTCGGCCGTGGCACCGAAGTGGCTGCGCACGATCCGCTGGAGGTTCTCGGTGTAGTCGTCCTCGCCGTAGGCCACCTGGTGCCCGCCGTTGGCCAGCGCCAGGGCGGCGAGCACCTCGGGGTGGGCGCCGGCGTAGTTGTCACTGGCGAAACCGCGGACCTCGGGGTCGTGATGACGACGCGCGTCGGTCTTGGGTGGGTTCACGGCTTCTCGGTCAGCCACAGACGGTTTCCGTTCACTTCCGCGGCGGGCTTGTCCCAGACGCCTACGATCGCCTCGGCGAGGTCCTTGACGTCCGTGAAGCCCGCGAACTTCGCGTTGGGGCGGTCGGCGCGCATCGCGTCGTGCACCAACGCCTTCACCACCAGGATGACAGCGGCCGAGGTCGGCCCGTCGGCGCCCTCGGCGATGCCGGCCTTGCGGAAGTAGTCCGCCATGGCCAGCGTCCACGCCTCGGAGGCGGCCTTCGCGGCGGCGTAGGCCGCGTTGCCGGCGGTGGGCTTGGTGGCACCGGAGGCGCTGATCAGGACGTAACGGCCTCGGTCGCTGCGCTGCAGCGCCTCCGAGAAGGCGAGGGAGGTGTGCTGGACCGTACGGATGAGCAGCAGCTCCAGGAAGTCCCAGTCGTCCAGGCTGGTCTTGATGAAGGTCTCGCTGCCGCGCCAGCCGCCGACCAGGTGGACCACACCGTCGACGCGTCCGAACTCCTTCTCGGTGCGCGTGGCCCAGTCCCGGGTCGCCTCCAGGTTCAGCAGGTCGACGGTCTCGCCGGTGACGGTCGCGCCGCCCTGGGCGTAGCGGGCCGCGTCCACGGCCTCGGACAGCCGCTCCGGGTCGTTGTCGGCGCCGACGACCGTCGCACCGGCCTCGGCGAGGCGCAGCAGCGCCGCCCGGCCCGCCGGTCCGCCCGCGCCGGCGACCGCGATCACCGCACCGCTGAGAGCCCCGTTCCCCATCTTCTTCGCCTCCGTAAGCGTGTTCTGGACGCGGTCGCTCACGCGGCGATCCGCTCGGCGCCGTCCGCCGTGATGCCCTTGGTCGAGGCAATCACGTTCTTGAGTTTCTTGGACAGCGCCTCATAGAACATGCTCAGCGGAAACTCGTCCGGAAGCACGTCATCGACCAGCTTGCGCGGCGGCTGGGTCAGGTCCAGGGCGTCGGGGCCCTTGGCCCACGTGGAGCCGGGGTGCGGGGCGAGGTAGGTGGAGACCAGCTCGTAGCCGGCGAACCAGTGCACCAGCTTCGGGCGGTCGATGCCGTCGCGGTACAGCTTCTCGATGTCGGCGCACAGCTGGTTGGTGACCTGCGGGGCACGCTCCCAGTCGATGGAGAGCTTGTTGTCCGTCCAGCGCACGACGTCGTGCTTGTGCAGGTAGGCGAAGAGCAGCTGGCCGCCGAGGCCGTCGTAGTTGCGGTTGCGGTCGCCGGTGACCGGGAAGCGGAACATCCGGTCGAAGAGCACGGCGTACTGCACGTCACGGGCCTGCGGGACGCCGTCCGCCTGGAGCTTCACGGCCTCCTTGAAGGCGGTGAGGTCGCAGCGCAGCTCCTCCAGGCCGTACATCCAGAACGGCTGGCGCTGCTTGATCATGAACGGGTCGAACGGCAGGTCGCCGTGGCTGTGGGTGCGGTCGTGGACCATGTCCCACAGGACGAAGGCGTCCTCGCAGCGCTTCTGGTCGTGGACCATCGCGGCGATGTCCTCGGGCAGCTCCATGCCGAGCAGCTCGACGGCGGCCTCGGTCACCCGGCGGAAGCGGGCGGCCTCGCGGTCACAGAAGATGCCACCCCAGGAGAATCGTTCCGGCGCCTCGCGCACGGCGATGGTCTCCGGGAAGAGCACCGCGGAGTTGGTGTCGTAGCCCGAGGTGAAGTCCTCGAAGGCGATGCCGCAGAACAGCGGGTTGTCGTAGCGCGTGCGCTCCAGCTCGGCCAGCCAGTCCGGCCACACCATGCGCAGCACGACCGCCTCGAGGTTGCGGTCGGGGTTGCCGTTCTGCGTGTACATCGGGAAGACGACCAGGTGCTGCAGGCCGTCCCGGCGGTCGGCCGCGGGCTGGAAGGCCAGCAGCGCGTCCAGGAAGTCCGGCACCTCGAAGCCGCCCTCGGCCCAGCGCTGGAGGTCCTTGACCAGCGCCTCGTGGTAGGCGGTGTCGTGCGGCAGCAGCGGGGACAGCTCGCGCACGGCGTCGATCACCTCGTGGACCGCGCCCTCGGCCTCGGTGCGCTGCGGGGCGCCCTCGGCGGTGAGGTCTATGGAGCCGTCCTTGGACTGCCAGGGCCGGATGCGCTCCACGGCATCCTTGAGCCGGGGCCAGGCCGGGTGCTCCACCACCCTGCTCGCCGGAGGAACCTTCTCCTCCGCACCCGCCTGCACAAGAATTTCCGTCATGTCCCATCCTCCACTGGAAGACCTCGCGTAAGGAGACCGTATACATACATGGTTTCTCCCAGCAAGGGGCAGCTCGGGAAATTATCCTGCGCGACCCCCATGGTCACCGAAGTATTTCCCGTCCGGTGGCGGAGGAGGGGTTTCTTCCCCTTGAGCGGGGTACGGATGGCTCCGTCGCCGACGGAAGTGAGCGGGCCTTGAACTTCATCACCATTGGACACCGCGGTGTGATGGGCGTCGAGCCGGAGAACACGCTGCGCTCCTTCACGGCCGCGGAGCGTGCCGGTCTCGACGCCATCGAGCTCGACCTGCACCTGAGCAAGGACGGCGCGCTCGTGGTCATGCACGACGAGCGGGTGGACCGGACGACCGACGGCAGCGGGCCGATCGCCGACAAGACGCTGGAGGAGCTGCGCGCCCTCGACGCCGGTCTCGGCGAGCGGGTGCCGGTCTTCGAGGAGGTCGTGGACGCGGTGCGGGCGCCACTGCAGGCCGAGATCAAGGACGTGCGCGCCGCGCGGGTGCTGGCCGAGGTGCTGCGGGCGCGGGATCTCGTGGAACGGGTCGAGGTGATCTCCTTCCACGACGACGCGGTCCGGGAGGTGGCCCGACTGGTCCCGGGCGTGCGGACCGCGCTCGTCGCCGAGCACTACGGCCCGGAGGTCGTCGACCGCGCGGTCGCGGCCGGCGCCGCGACGGTCTGCCTCGACATCCAGCGGCTCACCCTGGAGGTCGTCGAGCGGGCCCGCGAGGCCGGCCTCAGGGTGTTCAGCTGGGTGGTGAACACGCCGCAGCATCTGCGGCTGGCCCGCGCACTGGAACTGGACGGCGTGACCACCGACCAGCCCGAGATCAAGCGCGCCGGCCGCTTCACGGCGTAGCGCCGCCGAGCGATCGAGCCCCCGGGCCGGCGGATCACTGCCGGGCGCCGGGCGCCCACGGCCCCAGGGGGCCGGCCGCCCTTGCCCGGGTGCCGGCCGTCCTGGCCCGTGCCGGGGCCCAAGGGGCTCCGGGCGGTGGGTTCCGGGGCTGCCCCGGGGCGGTCCCGGGGTGGCTCGGCCGCCGAGGCCGCGGCGACGGGGTGCTGCGGGCCGGTGGGCTCAGGCGAGGGGCTTCACCAGGAGTTCGAACTGGAGATCGTCGCGCTGAGGGAGACCGAAGCGCTCGTCGCCGTACGGGAAGGGGGTCATCCGGCCGGTGCGGCGGTAGCCGCGGCGCTCGTACCAGGCGATCAGGTCGTCGCGTACCGAGATCACGGTCATGTGCATCTCCGTCACGCCCCAGACCGCGCGGGCCTGGCGCTCCGCCTCGGCGATGACGGCCTTGCCGACACCCCCGCCCTGGAGGGTGGGCCGCACCGCGAACATGCCGAAGTAGGCGTGGTCGCCGCGGTGTTCGAGCTGGCAGCAGGCGACGATCACGCCGCCCTGTTCGACGGTGAGCAGCCGGCTGTCGGGCGACTTGATGACCTCCAGCACACCCTCGGGGTCGGTGCGCTGCCCTTCGAGGATGTCCGCCTCCGTGGTCCAGCCGGCCCGGCTGGCGTCTCCGCGGTAGGCCGACTCGATCAGCGCGACCAGTGCGTCGACGTCGGCGTCGGTGGCCTCGCGGAACGTCAGGGCGGTGGCGGGGGACTCCATGGGGCGCTTCTCCCTCTGTCTCGGGCTGTGTCGGGGCCGTCCCGGACGGGTCCGGCTGTCCCGGGGGCGGCCCGGACAGCCGGCCGACGGGCGGGTCGGCCGGGTCGAGGGTAACCCTGCCACTAGGCTCCGGATGTATGGTGCACGTTCTCAGCAGCCGGACGCTCCTGCGTCCCACCGACCCCGAACGCTCCCGCGCCTTCTACGGCGAACAGCTGGGCCTCGCCGTCTACCGCGAGTTCGGCACGGGCCCGGAGCGCGGCACCGTCTACTTCCTCGGCGGCGGGTTCCTGGAACTCTCCGGCCGCTCCGACACCCCGCCCTCCCCCGCCGTCCGCCTCTGGCTCCAGGTCCCCGACGCGGCGGCGGCGCACGAGGAGCTGCGGGGCAGGGGCGTGCCGGTCGTGCGGCCGCCGGTGCGCGAGCCGTGGGGGCTGGTGGAGATGTGGATCGAGGACCCGGACGGCGTCCCGATCGTCCTGGTCGAGGTCCCGGCGGACCATCCGCTGCGGTACCGGCCCGGGATCTGACCCCCCGCGCGGGGGCCGTCGGGTGGCGGTTCAGTCCGGCAGGTTGCCGTCGCCGCCGAGGTTGTCGACGACGCGCCGCAGGACGTCGATCGCGGTGACGAAGTCGGCCTCGGCGACGCCCTCGTGCATCCGCTGGTGCACGCTGAGGTTGCGCTCCCGCGCCCGCAGCCGTCCCGCCTCCCCCGCCTCGGTCAGCCGCATGCCGCCGTCCTCGGTGAGCCAGCCCCGGTCCACGAGGTCGTCGTAGACGTCGTCGAAGCCGATGCCGAGGTCTTCGTAGCGGGCCAGCCGCGCGGTCAGGGCCGCACGGGTCCACTTCCCGGGCTCGGCGGCGACGTGGTTGAGCGTCCACCAGTGCGGCTGGGTCAGGTTCTCGACGGCCAGCTGAGCGCGCAGGGCGCCGACGACCCTGCGGTACGCCTCGCCGGTCCACGCCCCGATCGGCTGCGCTGCGAGTTCTGCGGCCGCGTACTGCTTCAGCGCCACGGCGCCTCCTCCTTCTGTGATCACCAGGTCAGCGGTCACCGTAGAACCTCAAGCGCGCTTGAGATCAAGCCAGCGGTGGCCGCCGCGACCGGGCCGGATTAGCGTGCTGACGAGGGGCCCGCGCCGGAAGGAACGCCATGAAGCTCGACCGACCAGTGACCGGCGGGCCCTGCTGGACGGAGCTCGGAACCCCCGACGTGGAGGCGGCGAAGCGCTTCTACGCGGCCGTTTTCAACTGGCGGCCCGAGACGGATCCGCGCTCCGAGGCCGGCGGGTACACGGTCGCGCACCTCGGTGACGCGGCCGTGGCCGCGCTGTCGCCGCTGTACCAGGAGTCGCAGCCGGTGGCCTGGAACGTGTCGTTCGCGGTCGCGGACGCCGACGCGGCGGCGCAGCAGGTGCGTGCGGCCGGCGGCATGGTGCTGCTGGGCCCGATGGACGTGCTCGACGTCGGCCGTTTCACGGTGGCCACCGATCCCACGGGTGCGCTCTTCCAGCTGTGGCAGGCGCGTTCCTTCCCCGGCGCCGGGCTGTTCAACGCGCCGGGCTCGCTCGGCTGGGTGGAGCTGATGACCCGGGAGCCGAAGCAGGCCGAGGCCTTCTACACGAGGGTGTTCGGCTGGACGGTCAACGCCTCGGAGCGCTACACCCAGTGGGGCATCGCCGGGGACGACTTCGGCGGCATGACGGTGATGGACGACAAGTTCCCGCCCGAGGTGCCGCCGCACTGGCTGCCCTACTTCGCGGTGACCGACGTCGACATCACGGCGGCCGACGCGGCCGGGGCGGGCGGCACCGTCCTGATGGAACCCACCTCCGTGCCCGACGGCCCCCGCATCGCGGTGCTGCGCGACCCCCAGGGGGCCGTGTTCGGCGTGCACCTGGCCGGCCAGGAGGGCTGACACCGCCCGGACCCCACGGTCTCCTCACCACCGCACGCCCTCTGTTCAAGGGGGCGTGCGGTGCGCTATACCTTCAGCGCTTGATTGATTCTGCTCGATGCGGCCCGTTATCAAGCAGGTTCCGTCATCGCTCCTTCCGATGCCGGGTCGCGCAGGATGTGAAGGGACCGATATGACCGCTCCATCCAGCAGATCCCGCACGCGGCGCCGCAGGCGCGGCGCGGCCGGTCTGGCCGCTGCGGCTCTGTGCGCGGCGCTCGCCGTCGCCGGCACGCCCGCCCCGCCCGCGGCGGCCTCCGTCCCGGCCGCGGAGGCCGCGGCGTCCGGCGTCCTCGGGGACGTCACCGGCTTCTCGGCGTCAGGGGCCGTGTACACGTTCACCGCGGGGGCCGCCAAGGCACGGGTGAGCTTCGTGTCCGGTGACACCTTCCGCATCGAGGCGGCGCCCGACGGCACGTTCACCGATCCGGTGGGGTCCGACATCGTGCTGCCGCAGGGGGCCCCGCCGGCCACCCGGTGGGCCGACCGCGGGGACCGTTACGAACTCTCCACCGGCCAGGTCACGTTGCGGGCGTACAAGGCACCGCTGCGGTTCGCCCTGTACCGCGCCGACGGCACCCGGCTGTGGGAGGAGAGCCGCGGCATCAGCTGGGACGGCACCTCCACCACGCAGACGCTGGCGCGGGGCGCCGACGAGCAGTTCTACGGCGCCGGTGAGCAGAACGGCAGCGGCAACACCTCGCATCGCGGCAAGACCGTGAAGGTCGGCGTCGACTACAACTGGAACGAGGGCGGCCACCCCAACTCGGTGCCGTTCTACCTGTCGTCGGCGGGCTACGGCGTCTACCGCAACACCTACGCGCCGGGGACCTACGCCTTCACCGATCCGGTGACCACCACCGAGCAGGAGAAACGGTTCGACGCGTACTACGTCGCCGGGTCGAGCGCCAAGGACGTCATCGGCAAGTACACCGAGCTCACCGGGCGTCCCATGCTCCCGCCGGTCTACGGCCTGGAGATCGGCGACTCCGACTGCTACCTGCACAACGCCAACCGCGGCGAACGGCACACCCTCGACGCGCTCAAGGTCGCCGACGACTACGTCAAGAACGACATGCCGCTGGGCTGGATGCTGGTCAACGACGGCTACGGCTGCGGGTACGAGAACCTCGCCGAGACGGCGAAGGGCCTGGGCGACCGCGACATGCAGATGGGGCTGTGGACCGAGGACGGGCTGGACAAGCTGGCGGACCAGGTCAAGGCCGGGCAGCGGGTCGCCAAACTGGACGTGGCCTGGGTCGGCGACGGTTACAAGTTCGCGCTCGACGGCTGCAAGGCCGCCTACCGCGGGATCGAGGACAACAGCGACGCCCGCGGGTTCACCTGGGCGCCGGAGAGCTGGTCCGGTGCGCAGCGGTGCGGGGTGCAGTGGAGCGGGGACCAGTCCGGCAGCTGGGACTACATCCGCTGGCAGATCCCGACGTACGCGGGCGCGACGATGTCGGGCCTCGCGTACACCACGGGTGACGTGGACGGGATCTTCGGCGGCAGCGCCAAGACGTACGCGCGCGATCTGCAGTGGAAGGCGTTCCTGCCGGCCGTGATGACGATGGACGGGTGGGCGGCCTCGGACAAGCAGCCCTTCCGGTACGGGGAGCCGTACACGAGCATCAACCGCACGTACCTGAAGCTGAAGGAGTCGCTGCTGCCGTACATGTACACGTACGCGGCGCAGGCGAACCGGACCGGGGTCGGAGCGGTGCGTCCGCTGGCCCTGGAGTACCCCGACGATCCGGTGGCCGCGTCGGACGCCGCGAAGTACGAGTTCCTGAGCGGGGAGGACTTCCTCGTCGCACCCGTGTACCGGGACGAGAGCGTGCGCGACGGGATCTACCTGCCGAAGGGCACCTGGGTCGACTACTGGTCGGGGCGGGTGTACCAGGGGCCGACGACGGTGAACGGCTATCAGGCGCCCCTCGACACCCTGCCGTTGTTCGTGAAGGCGGGCGCCGCGGTGCCGATGTGGCCCGGGATCCGGTCGTACCGGGAGCGGACCGCCTCTTCGCCGCTGGCGTGGGACGTGTATCCGCAGGGGCGGTCCTCGTTCACCCTGTACGAGGACGACGGGGTGACCCGGCAGCACCGGGTTGGGCGGTACGCCGAACAGAAGGTCGTCGTGAGCGCGCCCGGCAGCGGGGCCGGTGCGGTGCGCATCGACGTCGGCGCGAGCGCGGGTTCGTTCGCGGGCAAGCAGAGCGCGCGGCCGTACCGGTTCACCGTGCACACCGGTTCCGCGCCCGCGCAGGTGCGGCTGGACGGGCGGGCGCTGCCCCGGCAGACGTCCAAGGCCGCGTTCGAGGCGGCTGCGGAGGGATGGTGGTACGACGCCGGGGACCGCGCCGGGGTCGTGCAGGTGAAGACCCGGGCGATCAGTACGGCGCGGGCGTTCCGGGTGGATCTCGACGCGGCGAGCGCGGTGGGCGGGCGGGTGCCCGGTGCCGTGGGCACGCTGGACGTCGCGGCCGACGCGGAGATGAGCGCGGGTGTGCCCGGGAAGGTGACGGTGGACTTCACCGCCGGGCGGGCGGGCGCCGAGAACACGGCGGTGTCCCTGACCGCGCCGCAGGGGTGGACCGTGTCGCCCGCGCGCGCTCTGGGAAGCGTGGACGCCGGTCAGCGGGTGCGCGCGGAGTTCACGGTGACGCCGCCGGGAGACGCCGCGGTGGGCGAGGCGGTGGTCGGCGCCACCGCGCGGTACCGGGCCGCCGGGGAGCAGAAGGTCGCCGTGCAGCGGGCCGCGGTGCGAACCATGCCGAAGCCGCCGGCCGGGGATGCCTGGGCCAGCGATCTGCCCTGGCTGAGTTCCTCCAACGGCTGGGGGCCGGCCGAACGGGACCGGAGCAACGGGGAGTCGGGGGCCGGTGACGGCCGTACGCTCACGTTGAACGGAACCACGTACGCCAAGGGCATCGGGGCGCACGCCAACTCCGACGTCGAGTTCTGGCTGGGCGGGGCGTGCTCCGCGTTCACGGCCACCGTGGGCGTGGACGACGAGATCAACGGGTACGGCGGGGTGTCGTTCTCCGTGGTCGCGGACGGGAAGACGCTGTGGTCGTCGCCGACCGTGTCCGGGAAATCGGATCCGGTGGAGGTGAAGGTGCCGGTGAGCGGGGCTCGGCATGTGCACCTCGTGGTGACGGATACGGACGGGTCGAAGTCCGGGGATCACGGGGATTGGGCGGGGGCCGCGTTTCACTGCGCGTGAGGCGTTTCGCTCCGGGTGAGCGGGGGTGAGGGTGGGGGTGGGGGCGGTTGTTGTCCGGCTGCGGGGTTCGTCGTGGCGGCGGTTGCTGGCCGGCTGCGGGGCTCGTCGTGGCGGCGGTTGCTGGCCCGCTGCGGGGCTCGTCGTGGCTGGGCGCGCCGTTCCCCGCGCCCCTGTTTGTGCCTGCGGCGGCCCGTTGCGGTCGCGTCGTGGCGTGCGTCGCCTACGGCCGGTGGGTGAGTCGGGGCCGGGGCGGGGGGTGTCCGTCCTCGGTCCGGCCGCCCGTTCCCGACGGCCGTACCGTGTGCCGGTGCCGGCCGCTGCGGGCGGACACCCCCCGCCCCGTCCCCTTCCCGCCGTCGGCGGCTGCGGGTCGTCGTTCGAACGGTCCGAGCAGGCCGACGGCGACCGTCCGACACCCAAGGGGCGCGGGGAACTGCGCGATCAGCCACGACGCGCCCGCACCGGCCGGGTCACGTGCGGAGGGACTCCAGGTGGCCCTCCAGGCGGGAGAGCAGGTTGGCCAGGAGGGATGCCAGGTCGTTCTGGTCGGTGTCGTCCAGGGCGGAGAGGACCGCCGTCTCGTAGGCCAGTTGTTCCGGCAGGATCGCGTCGACCAGGTCGCGGCCGGCGGCCGTGAGGCGGACGTGGGCGACGCGGCGGTCGCGGGTGTCGGTTCGGCGTTCGACCAGGCCGCGCTCGGTGAGTTGCTTCAGTCGCTTCGTGACGGCCGCGCCCGAGGAGAAGGTCTCGCGGGCCACGTCGCCGGGCGTCAGCTCGTGCCCGGTGCGGCGCAGCGCGCCGAGCAGGTCGAACTCGGCGCGGCTCAGCCCGGCCCGGCGCAGCGGCGCGTCCTCCGCCTGCTGGAGGAGTGCGGCGCAGCGGTTGACCCGGCCGATGATCTCCATGGGGCCGGTGTCGAGGTCCGGGTGGACCGCCCGCCACTGCCGGACGACGGCGGCGACGGTGTCACCCCTGTCGTCTCTTTGCTTGGTCGCCGTCATGGCCGTACGTCCTCCGCTCGCGTGCGTCCCGGGGTCAGGCCCTGGGCTCGTACCGTCGCCGCGAGCGTACGGTGTCCCGCCTGTTCGGTGAGCACCACCCGGTCGTGCGGCAGGGCACGCTGCCACCACTCGCCGGACGCGGCCTCGGCGGTGGCGCGCAGGTCGACCAGCGCGCCGGCGAGGGCGCGGCGGGCCGCTTCGAGGGCGGCGGGCGAGGTGTGCGGTTCGCTGACGAGGCGGGCGGCCCGTTCGCGGGCCTGCTCCGCGGTGGTCAGGGCGTGTTCCAGGCGGTCGCCGGAGCGTCGGTTGGTGACGGCCACGGCGGCCACGAACCCGACGAGGGCGCCGACCAGCGTGTCGACGGTGCGCTCGGTGATCAGTTCGGCGGAGTCCTGGAAGCGGGCGAACTCGGTGATCAGCAGTGCCATCGGGGTCACACAGATCGTGCCGAGCCAGTAGTTGCGGCCGATCAGCGCCTCCGCGCCGAAGTTGAAGGCGAGGCACAGCAGGACGAGCGCCGCCTGGTGGAGGTGGGCCAGCGGGACGACCGCGGCGAAGACGAGGACGCCGATGACGTTGCCGACCACGCGCTGCACGGCCCGGCTCCAGGTCAGCGTCAGGTTGGCCTGGTAGAGGCTCGCCGCGGTGACCAGGGCCCAGTAGGGGCGGCCGACGCCGAGCGCGAGGGAGGCGTACCCGGCCAGTGCGCAGCCGACGAAGGTGCGCACGGCGACGGGGGTCAGGTGGCGGTGGGGGGTGGGGGCGGTCCGCTCCGCTTCCACGCCCAGGAGTTCCTCCGCCTCGCCGGGCAGGTCGTCCACGCGGGGAACGGGGCCGTTGCCGCGCAGGTCGCGGGCCCAGGCGCGCAGACGGCCGGGGTCGCTGTCGGCGGGCGCGGCCAGGGCGACCTCGGCGCGGACGAGGAGGCGCTCCAGGCCTCGCCGGGTGCGGTCGGAGCGCAGCCCCGCGGTGAGCAGGGTCTGCCAGGCGGCCTGGACGGCGGCGGCCGCCGCGCCGCGGGTGTGGGCGTCGCCGGTGGTGGCGTGGGCCGCGGCGGCGTTGAGGGCCTGCGCGGTGGCGCGCCGTTCCGGGCCGTGCGGGCGCACGAGGCCGGGCGCCATGCCGACCAGCCACGCCCAGGCGCCCGCCGCGAGGGCCAGCCCGAGGTGTCCCGGGATCTGGGCGAGGGTCTGGGGGACGAAGAGGGCCGCGGAGCTGATGAAGGTGAGGACGACGTTGCCGGGCGGGCCGACGCGGGTGGCGTCGCACACCGCCTTCTGTACGGCGGCCAGCAGTGCGCCCACGGTGACCAGGACGGCCGCGCCGGTGGCCAGCGACGCGGCGGTCAGTGCGGCGGCGAGGCCGCCGGTCATGCCGAGGACCACCCAGGCCAGCGTCCGGGCCCGGGCGGCGTAGGGGCGGTTGTGGGCGTACAGGGCGCACAGGGATCCGGCCATCGTGTACATCGCCAGGTCGAGCCGGCCGAGCGCCAGCAGGATCAGGTTCGGCGGCGCCACCGAGACGACGGCGCTCAGCGCGGGCTTGAACCAGATCGGAGAGGGGCGGCCGAGCCTCAGGGCTCCGGCGAGAGGGAGGGGACGGATGCGCATGGGAGATAGTTTAACAGGTGTTTTACCTGTGAAATATTTCCGGGCGCGCTCCCGCTTGCGCGCCCCGTGTACACCTCTGCGCTTGCGTGCGCTCCGGGTGGCCCGGGCATCGCTCTCCCTGGACCGACGTCGAGGGGGGAGGCGCGCGTGCACGGACCGGCTTCGTCCGGCTGGCTCCTGGTCGCGCTGTGCGCGGCGACCGGCGCCTACTGCCTGCTGCGCATGCGCAGCGGGACACGCGAGCAGCGCCGGGCCGCCGGCAGTGAGGCGCTGATGGGTTTCGGGATGGCCGCGATGGCGGTGCCGGCGGCGGTGTACTCGCCGCCCGGGTGGGCCTGGCCGGGATACGCGGTGGTGTTCGGACTGGCCGCCGTACACGCGCTGTGGGCGGCCCGTCGCAGCGCCCATCACCTGCACCATCTGGTGGGGGCCGGGGCCATGGTCTACATGGCCGTGGTGATGGCGGGCGCGCCGGCCCACCATCACACGGGCGGTGGTGTCCCGCTCGTGACGGGGACCCTGCTGCTCTACTTCGCGGGGTATGTGCTGCTGTCCGGGGCGCGGTTGGTGCCGGTCGCGGCGGTGGCCGGTGCGCCGCCCGCGGCGGGCTGGGGCGACCGGCCGGAGCTGGCGCGGGCGTGCCGGCTGACGATGGGCATCGCCATGGTGGCGATGCTGCTGGCGCTGTGACGCGTGGGGTGTGTCACTTTGCCCGCGCTGCCCGTACCGCCCGGTAGCCCCCGCCTCATAGGCTGCCGCCCATGTTGGTGCCCGCGACGTTGATGCTGCTCGGCGCCCTGACCGCGGTGGTCGCGCCGCGGTTGCTCGCCCGGGCCGACTGGCCGGACCGTGAACCGGTCGTCGCCCTGTGGGTGTGGCAGTGCGTGGTGGCGGCCGTCCTGCTGTGCTGCGCCCTGTCGATGACGCTCAGCGCGGCCGCGGCCTGGCAGGCGGTGCGCGGCCATGTGTTCGCGTCGGCGCCGCGTGCCGTGGTGGAGGCGTACGAGCTGGGGGTGGGCGCTCCCTGGGCCGCGACGACCGCCGTGACGCTGGCGCTGGGCGGGGTGTGGACCGCGGCGATGCTGGTCCGCGAGGTGGCCCGGGCGCGGGCGCGGCGCAGGCTGCGCCGGACCGAACTCCTCGCCCGCGCGCCTCGGCTGCCCGGTGAGGGCACGCGTCGCGGGCGGCTGGTCATCCTCGAGGGAGAGCGCCCGGACGCCTGGTGGCTGCCCGGCACACCGGCCCGGCTGGTGGTCACCACGGCCGCGCTGCGCCGGCTCGAGGGTCGCCGGCTGGACGCCGTGCTCGCGCACGAACAGGGGCACGCGCGCGCCCGGCACGACTGGCTGCTGCACTGCTCCTCCGCGCTGGCCGGCGGTTTTCCGCAGGTGCCGGTGTTCGCCGCGTTCCGCGACGAGATGCACCGGCTGGTCGAACTGGCCGCCGACGACACGGCCTCGCGCCGCTTCGGCCGGCTCACCACCGCGCTCGCGCTCGTCGAACTCAACGAGGACCGCGGCGTGTTCGGGCCCTGTCCCGGCGGGCACGGACAGGTGCCGCAGCGGGTGAACCGGCTGCTCACCGCGCCGGCCCGGCTCACCGCGGCCCGCAGGCTGCGGCTGACGGCCGCCGCCGCGCTCGTGCCGGTGATCCCGGTGCTGGTGGCGTTCGGTCCGGGGCTGCGGGCGCTGGGCTGACTGGGACCGGAGTTGGCCTCGGGCACCGCGCGTCGGCGAGGATCGCCCCATGCACCCTCCGTCCGCCGACGCACCCTCCCGCTCCCCCGCCCCTCGCTCCGCGCTGCGCTGGGCCCTCGTGCTCGCCCTGTGCTC
This sequence comes from Streptomyces sp. NPDC028635, assembly GCF_040637635.1. Classification (NCBI taxonomy): domain Bacteria; kingdom Bacillati; phylum Actinomycetota; class Actinomycetes; order Kitasatosporales; family Streptomycetaceae; genus Streptomyces; species Streptomyces sp. NPDC028635. The sequence goes on from NZ_JBEZWX010000006.1 coordinate 21,667, forward strand.
GGGGCTGCTGACGGCGCTGGTCGCGATCAGATGGCGGCCGCTCACCGGCACCGACGGTGACATCGCGCGGACCACCCACCGTTGGGCGGTCGGCGACCCCGGCGTCACGCACGCCTTCCGCGTCCTGACCGACTGGGTGTGGGATCCCACGACGATGCGTGTCCTGTGCGCGGCCGTCGCCGTATGGCTGCTGTGGCGGCGTGCCGCGTGGTGGACGGCGGTGTGGCTGGTGACGGTGACGGCGCTCGCGACGGTGGTGCAGCAGGCGCTGAAGGCCGCGGTCGACCGGCCCCGCCCCGTGTGGCCCGACCCGGTCGACTCCGCCCATTACGCGGCCTTTCCGTCCGGCCACGCCCTGACCGCCACGGTGGTGTGCGGCCTGCTGGTGTGGCTGGTGCACGCCTACGGGGCGGGGCCTGCCCTGCGCCGCACGGCTCTGGGCGCCGCGCTCGTCAGCGTGATCGGGGTCGGTGTGACCCGGGTGTGGCTCGGCGTGCACTGGCCCTCGGACGTGCTCGGCGGCTGGCTGCTGGGCGCCGCGCTGGTCGCGGCCGCGGTGGCGGCGCATCTGCGGTGGCGGCCGTGAACCGGCCGGAGGGCGGTCACTAGGATCATCACCATGACCGCCGTTCTCTTCGACTTCTCCGGCACGCTCTTCCGGATCGAGTCCGTCGACACGTGGTTGCGCGCCGTTCTCGCGGACGCGGGGATCACGCTCCCCGAGGACGAACTGGCCCGCACGGTCGGCGCGTTGGAGGCGGCGGGCGCGCTGCCCGGCGGCCCGGAACCGCAGCAGGTGCCCGGCCGTCTCGCCGAGCTGTGGGAGAGCCGCGACGAGAGCGGCGCCGGACACCGGGCCGCCTACACCGGCCTGGCCCGCCAGGTGCCGCTGCCCGATCCGGGGCTGTACGACGCCCTGTACGAGCGGCATCGCACGCCGGCGGCCTGGACGCCGTACCCGGACGCGGCAGATGTGCTGCGCGCCCTGCGGGAGCGCGGGGTGCGGATCGGCGTGGTGAGCAACATCGGCTGGGATCTGCGCCCCGTCTTCCGCGCCCATGGCCTGGACGCGTTCGTCGACGCCTATGTGCTGTCTTACGAGCACGGCATCCGCAAGCCGGACCCGCGGCTGTTCGCCCTCGCCTGCGCCGCGTTGGACGCCGAACCGGCGCGGACGCTCATGGTCGGCGACAGCCGGCACGCCGACGGCGGCGCGGCGGCTCTGGGCTGCCGGGTGCACTTCGTGGACCATCTGCCGGCCCACGAGCGACCCGACGCGCTGCGCCCGGTACCGGCCCTGGTGGGCTGACTCCCGGGCCCGGAGTCACTCCCGGTAGCCCTCGACCTGCGAGGACGAACGGGCCTCGGCCTCGTCCCGGGTTCTCCCCGAACTCCGCTTTCGCGCGCCGCCGGCGCAGCAGGTCCCAGCACCGGTCGAGCTCGTGCTCCCGTTCGGTGAGGTGCTGCCGCTCGGTGACGCCGTCGATCCGCCCCGACGCCAGGTCCGCGCGCAGCCGGTGCTCGCGCTCGACCATCTCCGTGATCCTGGCCAGGATCTCCTGGTCCTGTTCCATGGGCCCACGCCTCCTCGGCCGGCTCTCTCCGCATCACTCTAGGGAGCCCGGAGCGCGCCTGCGACCGATGGCGGCCGGCTCGTCGCCGTCGGCCGGCAGTCCTCCGCCCGATTGCCTCAGGCGACCATGCGGGCGGAAGGGGTCCGCTCTGGACGATCCCCCGCGTCGTCCAGAGCGGACGGCAACGCCGACCGGGCCCGCGCACGGGCTGGTCGACACGCGCTGAGTATAGTTGGCTGGCAGCCAGTCAACGCAGGAGTTACAGCATGTCCCCGCGCAGCGCCTCGGTCAATGAGGAATTGCGGCGGCGCTCCCGGGAGCGGCTGCTGCAGGCGGCACTCGAGCTGGTCAGGGAGCACGGCTACGAGGCGACGACGCTCGCCGGCATCGCCGATCGCGCCGGCTCCGCCCGCGGACTGGTGTCGTACTACTTCCCCGGCAAGCGCCAGTTGGTGCAGTCCGCCGTGCACCGGCTGATGCACCGCACGCTCGAGGAGGCCCTGGAGCGCGAGCCGCGCGCCGACGACGGCCGCGAGCGCATGGCGCGGGCGATCGACGCGATCCTGGGGCTGGCCCGGGACGAACCGGTGCTGATGCGCCAGCACATGGCGGGCCTGCTGCAGGCGGAGGGCTTCGTGCAGTGCCCGGAGCAGCAGCGGCTCGCGGAGCTGCTGCGCTCCACCGTCGCCGGGTACGGCTCATGCGACATCGACCGCGACTACCCGATACTGCGCTCGGTGCTGATGGGCGCCGTGTACGCGATGGTGCTGCCGAACGTGGCGATGCGTATCACGGCGATGCGCGCCGAGCTGTTCAGGCGCTACGGCCTGGCATGGGACGCGGGGAACCCGCCGGACGCCGAGGCGTCCGGCGGGGGCTGCGAGCAGGATCTGTCCCGCTTCTTCGCGACCGGCGCGCGGCCGGAGGATCAGCCGAAGTAGTCCGGCTGCGTCTGGACGTTGAGCTCCCGCAGATGGACGCGGCGGGCCGGGTCGGTACGGCGGTCGCTGAGCTTCAGCACGTCGAAGCCCTTGGCGATGTCGTTGGAGTAGATGTAGCCGTTGTAGTAGTACGCCGACCACGCACCGCCGACGGTGAGCGTGTCGGTGGTCAGCGGGCCGCGCTCGAAGTAGGCGATCTCCTTCGGGTGCGCGGAGTCGGTGAACTCCCAGACGGAGACGCCTCCCTGGTACCAGGCCTGGACCATGATGTCGCGCCCCTTGACCGGAATCAGCGAGCCGTTGTGGGCCACGCAGTTCTCGGTGTCGGCCTGGTGGCGCGGGATCTTGTAGTAGCCGCGGAAGACCAGTTTGCGCTTCTCGCCCTTGCCGACGATGTCGTAGATGCCGTCGGCGCCGCGGTTCGGGCCGGTCGCCGCGTTGCACGTGGCCGCACCGCCGCCGCCGAGCTCGTCGGTGAAGACGACCTTGTTCGCCTTCTGGTTGAAGGTCGCCGAGTGCCAGAAGGCGAAGTTGACGTTGTCCTGGACCTGGTCGATGACCTTGGGGTGCTCGGGGTCCTTGATGGAGAACAGGATGCCGTCACCCATGCAGGCGCCGGCCGCCAGGTCCGCGGAGGGCAGCACGGTCAGGTCGTGGCAGCCGGTGGTCTTGGAGACGCCGGGGTTGGTGGGGGCGCCGGGGTTTCCGCCGCCGTCCGGGCCGGAACCGGGGAAGAGCACCGGGAAGTTGACCACGGCCGCCTTCTCGGGAGCGTCGCGCGGCACCTTGATGACGGAGATGCCGTCGTGCGGAGGCTGGCAGTCGGGGTAACTCGCGCTGGGCGAGTAGGAGGAGACGTACACGTAGACGTTGTCCCGCTTCGGCACCAGCGTGTGGGTGTGCGAGCCGCAGGCCGTCTCGACGGCGGCCACGTAGCGGGGGTTGCGCTTGTCGCTGATGTCGAAGACCTTCATGCCCTCCCAGGAGGACTTCTCCGTCGCCGGCTGCGTGGTGCTGTGGCAACTGCTGTCGCTGCGCGAGGAGTCGGTGGACAGGAACAGCAGGTTGCCGGAGACGGAGATGTCGTTCTGCGAACCGGGGCACAGCACCTGCGCGACGGTCTTGGGTGACGCGGGGTCGGCGATGTCGAAGATGCGGAAGCCGTCGTAGTTGCCGGCGAAGGCGTACCGGCCCTGGAAGGCGAGGTCCGAATTGGTGCCGGGCAGCGCGTCCTTGGGGATGTTGGCGAGGTGGCGGACGTTGGCGGAGTGGACGATCTGGTCCTGGCCGGGTATCTCGCCGGCCGCGATCGCCTCGGCCGCCTGCGCCCGGGCGCTGCGGGAGACCTCCTTCGGCGCGGACGGGTGATCGCCCGGGTCGGGGATGGCGCCGGCGGGCGCGGCGGTGAGCAGCGCGGCCAGCAGTCCGGCCGCGGCTGCGGCAACGCCCAGGCGTCTGCGTCGTGTTCGGGGATCGTGCAGGGTCACTGTTTCCTCCCTCGGCACCGTTCCGGTCGGAACGGTTCACGCTTCCCCGCAGTATCGTCTTCATCATGCCCAGATCAACAGATGGCAATGGGATCGTCATGAAGCACCCGGGAGGTCGCCTTGCTCCTGCGCCGTGGATCGCGCCCGGCCCTCGCCACGGTCTCGCTGACCGCCCTCGCCGCGCTCACCCTCGGGGGCTGTGACTCCGGCGCGGACACCAAGTCCCCTGCCGCCGGCGGTCCTTCGGTACTGGTGCCGGGCATGCCCGGCGAGGCCAACCGCACGCTCTCGGCCGGGGAGGCGGCACAGCAGCGGGCGGACGACGACACGCCCAACGCGGCCGACGTGTCGTATGCGCGCATGATGATCTCTCATCACGAACAGGCGCTGCGGATGACGGAACTCGCCCCGGACCATGCCCGTTCGGAGGACGTCAAGCGCCTCGCGGCCCGGATCGCGGCCGCCCAGGGGCCGGAGATCGCGACCATGCGGGCCTGGCTGAAGGAGTACGGCAAGGAGGAGGCCGGCGGCGGGCACGTGCACGGCCGGATGCCTGGCATGGCGACCGAGGCGCAGCTGAAGCAGCTGGGGGCAGCGCGCGGCACGGCGTTCGACGCGCTCTTCCTCACGCTGATGATCACTCATCACCAGGGCGCGATCACCATGGCGACGGACGTCAAGGCGCAGGGCAACAACGTCCGCATCGAGGAGATGGCCGACGACGTGGTGGCACAGCAGACGAGCGAGATCACGCGGATGCGGCAGATGTCGTGACGGCCCGGGCCCTGCCACGCGGGTCGTCCGGGCGTCGCGGCCGGTCCGGTCCGGACGACCCGGCTCAGTCCGCCTTGCGACGGGCGTGACGCGGGGTCAGGAAGCCGGCGTCGCGAGCCTGGGCGATCAGGCGCAGGGACTTGCGGCGGCTGTGGCCGGTCGCGCACATCACCGCGAGGACCGGGTCGACGCCCTCCTCCTGGGCCGCGCGGTACTCCTGGGCGACCTGCCATCGCCCCTCGATGCCGCGCGGCCAGGCGGGACGGGCCCGGCGCCCGCCGGACCGCTCGTCGTCGCCCGCGTCCGCCCCGTCCTCGTCGTCGTCGGCGTCCACCCCGCACGCCTCGAACAGCGGGCCCTCGATCCAGTCCGCGAGCACGGACAGGTCGTCCAGGGACAGCGCGGGTTCGGCCCGGACGTCCTCGATGGACACGCACCCTTCGGTCACCACGGCGAGCGCCTCCACACCGGCGCCGTCGGGGAAGGCCAGCAGGACGTGGAACCACCTGGTCGCACCGGCGTCCTCCTGCACTTCCCACGCGGGCGACACGGTGACCGCGCCGTCCGCCTCCGATCGATCGGAAAGATTAAGAAAGGATGCTTCAAGCACACACGCAACGTAACCGCATGATCACATTCCATACGAACGGACACGCATCCGTCCGCCCGGACAGCACCCTGTCAGCGCAGCCGCCGGGGCGCGCCGCCGGGGCGCGCGGACACGGCGGGGTGAGGGGAACCGGCCGGTTCGAAGAGGGCGGCGGGGGGCGAGTGGTCAGGCGGGCCGGGCGGCCTGGCGGGCCGCGGCGTCCAGGAGGGCGTCGAGCAGACCGGGAAAGAGGTCTTCCAGGTCCTCGCGGCGCAGGCCGTTCATCTTGGCGGTGCCCCGGTAGGTCTGCTGGATCACCCCGGCCTCGCGCAGCACCCGGAAGTGGTGCGTGGTGGTCGACTTGGTGACCGGCAGGTCGAAATGCGAACAGGACAACTCGTCCGTGGCGCCTGCCAGTTCGCGCACGATACGCAGGCGCATGGGGTCGGACAAGGCGTGCAGCACGCTCTCCAGCCGGATCTCCTCGCGCGCCGGATGCGGGAGCTCACGGCCGCTGACGGCGGGGGTGGCGGGGGCGGGGGTCACGGCGGGCTCCAGTTCGTCGGATGTCCTCCATTGTACGAAGGCTCTCGTAGTTTGACATCCACCGTACTACGATGGCTATCGTACGAGTCGACCACCGGTCCCGTGACGAATGGAGTCCGCCGTGAGTGCGCTCTTCGAGCCCTACACCCTGCGCGAAGTGACCATCCCCAACCGCGTGTGGATGCCGCCGATGTGCCAGTACTCGGCCGCGCCCGAGGGTCCCGAGGCCGGGGTGCCGCACGACTGGCACTTCGCGCACTACGCGGCCCGTGCGGCCGGCGGCACGGGCCTGATCATCGTCGAGGCCACCGCCGTCTCGCCCGAGGGCCGGATCTCGCCGTACGACCTCGGTCTGTGGAACGACAGGCAGGTCGAGGCCTTCCGCCGCATCACCCGCTTCCTCGCCGGCCAGGGGACGGTGCCCGCGATCCAGCTCGGTCACGGTGGGCGCAAGGCGTCCACCGACCAGCCGTGGAAGGGCGGGGCGCCGGTCGGGCCCGACGCGCACGGCTGGCAGCCGCTGGCCCCGAGCGCCGTCGCCTTCGACGAACGGCACCCGGTGCCCACCGAGCTGACGGTCGAGCAGATCCGGGACATCGTCGGCCAGTTCGCTGACGCCGCCCGGCGCGCGCTGGCCGCGGGCTTCGAGATCGTCGAGATCCACGGCGCCCACGGCTATCTGATCAGCGAGTTCCTGTCCCCGCACTCCAACCGTCGCACCGACGCCTACGGCGGCTCGTTCGAGAACCGGACCCGTTTCCCGCTCGAGGTCGTCGACGCCGTACGGGCGGTGTGGCCGGACGGCAAGCCGCTGTTCTTCCGCATCTCGGCGACCGACTGGCTCGAGGAAGGCGGCTGGACCGCCGACGACACCGTCCGCTTCGCGCGGGAGCTGCACGCCCACGGCGTCGATCTGCTCGACGTCTCCACCGGCGGCAACGCCTCCGGCGTGCGCATCCCGACCGAGCCCGGCTACCAGGTGCCGTTCGCCGCGCGGGTCAAGGCGGAGACGCCGCTGCCGGTGGCCGCCGTCGGCCTGATCACCGAGCCGGAGCAGGCGGCGAAGATCCTCGCCAACGGTGAGGCGGACGCGGTCCTCCTCGGCCGCGAACTGCTCCGCAACCCGTCCTGGGCCCGGCACGCGGCACGCCGGCTGGGCGGCGAGGTCCACGTCCCGGACCAGTACCACCGGTCGGTGTGACGGGGGGCGTCAGCCTTGTCGGTGGCGCCGGTTGCCGGGGGTGCGGGGTGACCGCGGGCGGGTGCCGGGGGTGGGGCGGGGCGGGGTGACGCCGGCGCGTACCGGCGGCCGGTGAAACCGCGGGACCGGCCGGACCCGTGACCGACAAGCCCCTGACCGGCAGGTTCCCGGGACCGGCCGGTCCGCGGACCGCGACGCCGTGGCGGTCAGGGGGCGGCCGAAGCCGCACCCGGTCTCGGCACGGTCCCGCCCGGCGCCCCCGCGCTCACCGCGTCAGCCTCAGTACCGTCTGCTCCAGGCGCGGCAGGGCTCGCTGGCCCGCGAGGGCCAGGGCGATCGCCGCGGCCACGCCGGTCCAGGCGAGCGGGCCGAGCGGGGTGCAGCCGAACATCTGGCTGGCGCCCGGTGTCTGGACCAGCAGCACCAGCGCCGCCGCCGATCCGAGCACGGTGGCCCGCACCAGCGGGCTGCCCCGGCGGTCGGCCAGTGTCTGCGCGAGCTGCGTGCCGACCACCGCGCACAGCGCCATCGTCGTGGAACGGCGGGTCGTGCCCGGGGTGAACCGGCCGAACAGCCAGGCCACCACCGCGCCCAGACAGGTCGTCAGCGCGCGGTGCCGGATCTGCTCGATCAGCGGCTCGCCCAGCATCGACGAGCCCAGCGGCCCGCTCGCCTCGTCGATCACGTCCTGGTGCGGGGTGACGGCGACGGCCATCGCCGGGAACAGGTCCGTGAAGAGGTTCACCAGCAGCATCTGCCGTGTGGACAGCGGCGCCCGGCCGCCCAGCAGGGTGCCGACGATGCCGAAGCCGACCTCACCGGCGTTGCCGCCGATCAGGATGGCGATGGCGTCGGCGACGCTGTGCCACAGGGCGCGGCCCTCGCCGACCGCCTCGACCAGCACCCCGAGGTCGTCGCTGGTCAACACCAGGTCGGCGGCGTTGCGGGCGGCCGCCGAGCCGCGCGCGTTGATGCCGACCCCGATGTCGGCGGCACGGATGGCCGCGGCGTCGTTGGCGCCGTCGCCGACCATCCCGACCACCCGGCCCGCGTCCCGCAGCGCCTCCACGACCTGGAGCTTCTGTTCCGGCGCGACCCGGGCCACGACACCGCAGCCGCCCAGCATGCGGGCGCGTTCGGCGCGGTCGGCGGCGGCCAGCTCGTCGCCGGTGACCACGCCGGTGTCCTCCGGCCAGCCCAGCTCGACGGCGATCGCCCGCGCGGTCTGCGGGTGGTCACCGGTCAGCATGACGGGTCGTACACCCGCCTCGCGCAGCCCGTGCACGAGCGCGTTGGACGTGTCGCGGGCCACGTCGGCCAGTGCGACGAGGCCGGTGAACTCCAGATCGCGCAGCGCCTCTTCGAGGGCGTCCGCGCCCGACTCGCCGTCCTCCAGGCGGCGTTCGGCGACCGCGAGCACGCGCAGTCCGTCGGCGGCGAGCGCGTGCGCGGTGTCGGACGCCTCGTCTGCACCGTCGCCGCAGGCGGGCAGGACGTTCTCGGGGGCGCCCTTGACGACCAGGACCCGTCCGCCGTCCGGAGCGTGTCCCACCGCGGCGGCGTACCCGCGGGCGGCCTCGAACGGCAGGGCTTCCTCCTGCGTCCACTGCGGATCGTCGGCGGCGGCCTCCAGAACGGCCTCGTCGGTGGCGTGCACCGGCCGGTCGGAGCCGCCGTTCAGCTGCGGGCAGGCGCGCGCCGCCTGCACGAGGGTGCGGCTGTCCCGGGCCTCGTCGCGCTTGCGGACGGTGCCGTCGGCGTCGGTGACCCGCACCAGGCGCAGCCGGTTCTCGGTGAGGGTGCCCGTCTTGTCGAAGCAGATGGTGTCCATCCGGCCGAGGGCCTCCAGCGTGCGCGGCGCCCGCACCAGCACCCCGCGCCGGCTGAGCCTGCGGGCCGCGGCGAGCTGCGCCACGGTCGCCACCAGCGGCAGCCCCTCGGGTACGGCGGCCACGGCGACCGCCACTCCCCCGCTGACCGCCTCGCGGATCGGCGTACCGCGCAGCAGCGACAGGCCGGTCACGGCGGCGCCCCCGGCCAGGGTCAGCGGCAGCGCCTTGCGGGTGAGTTCCTGCAGCCGGGCCTGGACGCCCGCGGAAGGCGGCCGCCGGGCGGCCAGGTGGACCGCGCGGGACGCCTCGGTGCGCTCACCGGTCTCGACGACGACGGCGCGGGCGCTGCCTGCCACCACGGTCGTCCCCTCGAAGACCATGCAGCGCCGCTCGGCGACCGCGGCGGCCGGGCAGGCGTCGGTGACCTTGTCCACCGGCAGCGACTCGCCGGTCAGCGCGGACTCGTCGACCTCCAGGCCGTCGGCCCACAGCAGCCGGGCGTCGGCCGGGACGACGTCGTCCGCCTTGAGGTCGATGACGTCGCCGGGGTGCAGCTTGGCGGCGTCGACCGTACGGGGTTCGCGCCACTCCTCCGAGGTGAGGCGCGCCTTGCGCTTGTGCTCGGCGAGCAGCCCGGACAGCGCCCGCTCGGCGCGCAGCCGCTGGACGCCCCCGACCAGGGCGTTCAGATCGAGCGCGCCGACCACCAGCAGCGCGTCCGCGGCCGAGCCGAGGATCGCCTCGGCGGCCGAGCCGACCGTGAGGACGGGAGTGAGCGGGTCCTGGAGTTCGCCGCGCACCGCACGGGCCAGCTGGAGGGTCCAGCGCACCGGCGCGAGCACGGGGATCTTCTCGGCCCGCTTGGACAGTTGGTGCATACGGCCCTCGGTCTGTTCCCTGAGGGTCGGCCGGTCCTCACGGCGCCGCGCCAGCCTTTCCCGTACGGCGTCGGCGTCCAGGGCGTGCCAGGCGACGCGTTCCCTGGGGTGCGGTGAGCGGGCCACGGCGACGCCGAGTGCCGCCCGGGCGCCGCTCAGCAGCGCGGCGGTCGCGCTCACGTCCACCGGGGCGTGCCGCAGTCCGGGGATCATCGGGGAGCGGCGGCCACGGCGTGCGTCGCCGATCGCCACCAGCAGGCCCGACAGGGCGGCGCCGGACCGGGCCAGCGTCTGCGACCTGCGGCCCACGTCCCGCGCCACGGGCACGGCCCGCAGCAGCCGCCACACGTCGGGCAGGCCACCGGGCGCCACCAGATCCGCGCCCCACACCACCGTGGCGTCGCCGTCCGCGAGCGCGACGGCCACATCGCCGGCGAGCAGTCCGGTCAGCACGTCGTCGTCCTCGGCGGCGGCCGCGCGGGCCACGGTGAGTACCGCGCCGCGTTCCCTCAGCCGTTCCACGGCCTCCCCGAGCGGCCGGTCCGCGGGAACGAGGTGGTCGGCGAGTCCGGTGAAGTCCGCGAGCGCGGGATCGTCCACCATCACCACCCGCAGTCCGGCGGCGCGGGCGGCGTCCAGGACGGCCTCGGCCCACGGGTCGGCGCCCGCGCCCGGAGTGCGCAGCGCGCTCGGATGCAGCAGCACCGACTCGACGGTCTCCAGCTGCCGCAGCCGTTCGCTGTCCCGTACGAGGACGCCGGTGCGGGCGAGGGCCATGCCCAGGAAGGCGTTGAAGGCGGCGGGGCCGTAGCGGGCGGCCTTCGGGGAGCCGGCGAGGACGGCCTCGGCCGCCTCGTTCACGTCGTGCTTGACGAGCAGGGCCGCCACGGCGCCCAGCATGCTGCCGGTGCCGGCGTGTGCGGCGTACTGCTGGGCCGGGGTGCTGCGCAGCGGCGGGCGCGGCCGGGCGCTCGGGTGCACGCCGGTGCGGTCGGGTGTGCACAAACGGTCGTGGACGGCGTCGAACGCCGCCGAGCGGGCCACCGTCTCCGCCAGCTGGCAGGCGCGCAGTGTGCCGTCGAGGACCAGCGCGGTCGGTGTCTGCCCGGCGCCGTGCGCGGCCGCGTTGGCGGCGGCCAGCAGCAAATCCATCCGGGAGCGGCCGAAGCGCCCGCGCAGCCAGGCCCGCACGCGGGGGTTCTCGCGCAGCAGGGTCACGCACGCCGTCACCAGGCGCGGGGAGGGCGGAAGGCGCAGCGCGTAGGCGGTCAGCGCGGCCCCGGTCCCGGCCACGTCGGTCAGCAGTGCCGCCGTGGCGGTGCGCACGCCGGCCGGGTCGCCCGGGTGCGGGAACTCCTCGATGTCGATGTCGGAGGCGTCCGCCGCGCCCAGGCCGTGCCGTTCGGCCAGCGCGGTGGCGTGTTCGACGACCCGGTCGGTCAGGGCGTCCTCGGTCGCGGCCACCACCAGCCGGGCCAGCCCGCCGTCCCAGTACGCGAAGGCGACGTCGGGCCGTTCGGCGAGGATGCGCGCCACCCGCCGCGCCGTCTCCTCCAGCCCGCCCGCCCGTCGTACGTGTTCCTCGGCGGCCGGCCGCAGCGCGAGGTGCGCCCGCCGGCCGGCCCGCCAGTGACTGCCCGCGCCCGGCAGCGCACCGCGGCTGACGCGGCCGGCACGGACCGCGGCATCCGCCCCGCGGACGCCGGCCCGGGCCACCCCGGCGGCCGCGCCCGCGGCCAGTCCGACGGCTCCGGCGGCCAGGTCGGCGGCGGGCGCGACACCGCGCGCCAGCAGGCGGGGGGCGGCGGCCGGCAGTACGGCGGCGGCCGCCGCGGGGAGCTTCAGCAAGCCCAGCGCCATGGAATCCTCACTCTTCGCCGTGTCGTGGCCGGACGTCGGGGGTGGACGCTCCCAGCCTGGTCCTCGTGGGAGAGGCCGTGGCCCGTGTGGGAGACGCCGTGGTCCGTCGCGCCCGGGTGCCGGAGTAGTGCGCGCTCGCCCCCCTGGAGGCGTGGAGCGCCGCGTTCTTCGCCACCTGCTTGGCGGCGCTCTTCGCGACCGCGCCTTGGTGCCGCGAGGCTGCGGGGCGGGGTTCGGGATCGCCGGTGCCCGCGGACTCGGACGAAGGGGCGCGGGCGGGGGTGTCGGTGCCCACGGGCTCGGACGGGCCTGCGGGCCCGGATCCGGGCGAGGTGGCGGCGCCCTCGTGCGTCGTGGCGCCCGTCGTGGCGTATGTGGGCATACCGCCCGCCGCATGCTCCGGGCCGCCCGTCCTCGGTTCGGCCCGGCCCGCCGTCTCGGACGCCGGTGCCCCGGCGGTCGCCGTGACTCCTTCCCGGTCCCCGGACCGCGGCTGGGTCAGCCAGGCCACCGCCGCGCCGGTGAGGGCGACGGGCCACTCCACCACGCCCGCGACGCCGAGCACTCCGGCGCCGGTGTACACCGCCAGCCGCCGGCCACGCGGCGACACGGCCCCGATTCTGTCCAGCGCCCCGCCGGCCGCCCGGCCCACCAGCCCCGCACCCGGCACCCGCCGCAGCGCCGAGGCGGCGGTGCGCAGCGGCTGCGGGAGCGTCGCCGGGGGCGACTGCTGCATTGCCATGACTGTCCTCACCTCGCGTGACCCCGCTTTCCGGAGGGCCGGGTTCCCGCAAAGCGCCTCGTCATCACGCGGTTCCGTGGAGGAGTAGCGGCGGCGCGTCGGTGGCTGACAGTGCCCCTGCCGACGGCGCCGGAACGCTCACGTGGCGTTCGACGTCCTCGTACGGCCGCCGCCGGTGCCGTCAGCCCGTGCGGGCGTGGCCCACCGAGGCGGCCAGCTCCGCCTGGTACGCCGCGTAGGCGGTCCGCAGGGCCGGGGCCGGCCAGTCCTCGGGGAGCAGCTCGGACGGCAGGACCGGATCGGCGAGCAGGTGCCGTACGAGGGCGGCGAAGGCGGCGAGCCGGTCGGCCGGGCGGGCGGCCTCGTCCGCGTGGACGAGCAGGGCCCGGGCGGTGTCGGACCAGGCGTGCAACGGCCACAGGTCCGCGATCAGTTCCCGTGCGGGGCGGTCCGGGCGGGCGGTGTAGGACTGGGCGACCTCGGCGAGTCCGGCGGGCAGCGGCCGGTCGAGATTGGCCGGGCGCAGCCAGACCCCCTCGCGCAGTTCGGCCAGGCGCAGGGCGGTCAGCCGGCTGCGCAGTTCGGCCCGTTCGGCTGGCCCACGGCCGGTCGCGGTGATCACGACCATCTCCCAGTCACCGCGCCACGCGCGCGTGCGCGGCCGGACCGCCTCGTCCTGGCGGCGCTGGCGTTCCAGGAGGCGGTCGCCGATGCGGTAGCCCGTTCCGGTGCGCCGCAGATCACCTGCCGCGGTCATGCGACTGAGCGCCGCCCGCAGCGTGGAGCCGCCGACACCGAACGGCTCGACCGCGCGGGTCAGCTCCCTGACCGGCAGCTCCGGCGGATGCGCGCCGAGCAGGAGGCTCAGGACGACCGAACGGGCGGAGAGCGGGCGCAGGGCGAGTCCACCGCCGGGCGGATCCTCCGAGACGTGCGTGCTGCGCATGGGGACGTACTGTAACCGCGCCGCCCGCTGTTGCACTATTGCTACGGTCGCAGACAGAGTGCAACATGGCGGCATGACTTCGCTCCCGGGTCCCGCGTGGCCGCAGCCGTACCGCACGCACGACGTCACCAACCAGCCGCCACCGCTCGCGCCGTACGACGCGTCCGACGACGTGGCGCTGCTGGAGGGGCTGCGCCGGGAGGGCGCCGGCTGGGCCGAGGCGGACATCCGGCGGCTCGGAGAGCGGGCAGGCGGTGTGCAGGCCCAGGAGTGGGGCGACCTGGCCAACCGGCACGAGCCCGAACTGCGCACCCACGACCGGTACGGCGACCGGATCGACGAGGTCGAGTTCCATCCGGCGTGGCACGAGCTGATGCGGGTGGCGGTCGCCGAGGGTCTGGCCGGGGCGCCGTGGGCGGACGGACGTCCCGGCGCGCACGTCGCTCGGACGGCGGGCGGACTGGTGTGGGGGCACAGCGAGGCGGGGCACGGCTGCCCGACGTCGATGACGTACGCCGCCGTGCCCGCGCTGCGCCGCGAACCGGAACTGGCCAAGGTGTACGAACCGCTGCTGACCAGCCGCGAGTACGACCCCGGGCTGCGGGTGCCGACTCGGAAGCGCGGGCTGCTCGCGGGCATGGGGATGACCGAGAAGCAGGGCGGCTCCGACGTCCGGACGAACACGACGACGGCCACGCCGACCGCCGAACCCGGCGTGTACACGCTGCGTGGGCACAAGTGGTTCACCTCGGCGCCGATGTGCGACGTGTTCCTGGTGCTCGCCCAGGCACCGGAGGGGTTGTCGTGCTTCCTGGTGCCGCGCATCCTGCCGGACGGCAGCCGCAACCCGTTCCGGGTGCAGCGGCTGAAGGACAAGCTCGGCAACCGGTCCAACGCGTCCTCGGAACCGGAGTTCGACGGGACCGTGGCCTGGCTGGTCGGGCCTGAGGGCCGGGGCGTCAAGACGATCATCGAGATGGTCAACTGCACGCGGCTCGACTGTGTGATGGCCTCCGCGACGCTGATGCGCAAGACGCTGGTGGAGGCCGGTCACCACGTCCGGCACCGCAGCGCTTTCGGGGCGCGGCTGCTGGACCAGCCGCTGATGCGCAATGTGCTGGCCGATCTCGCGCTGGAGTCCGAGGCGGCGACGACGCTGACGCTGCGGCTGGCCGGAGCGGCCGACCGGGCGGTGCGCGGCGACGAGGGCGAGCGGGCGTTCCGACGGATCGCCACGGCCATCGGCAAGTACTGGGTGACCAAGCGGGGCCCGGCCTTCACCGCGGAGGCGCTGGAGTGCCTGGGCGGCAACGGCTACGTCGAGGACTCGGGCATGCCGCGGCACTACCGTGAGGCGCCGCTGCTGTCGATCTGGGAGGGGTCCGGCAACGTCAACGCGCTCGACGTGCTGCGCGCCCTGGTCCGCGAACCGGCGACTGAGGAGGCCCTGTTCGGCGAGTTCGCCCTCGCCCGGGGCGCGGACGCGCGCCTGGACGCCGCCGTTACGCGGCTGCGGGACGACCTGCGGAAGGCGTCACCGGTCGGCGCGCGCCGCCTGGTGGAGCGGATGGCACTCACCCTTCAGGCGTCGCTCCTGGTCCGTCACGCACCGCCCGCGGTGGCCGACGCCTTCTGCGCGACCCGCCTCGGCGGCGACTGGGGCCTCGCCTTCGGCACCCTTCCGGACACGGCGGACCTCGACGGAATCCTGCGACGCGGGCTGCCGGTCGGGGGGTGAGGGCGTGGACGGGGGGAGGGCGGATGCGGTGACGGGCGGGTGAGGGCGGGACGGGGTGACGGCGGACGCGGTGACGGGCGGGTGAGGGCGGGAGCGGCAACGGGCGCCGGGGAACGGCGAGGGCCGGGGCAGGCCCGGGGCCCGGCGCGGGCCGGGGAGCGGCGCCGTGGCGTGGCCGTCCAGACCGTCGGGCGCGGGTGACGGCGGGGCGTCGGGCGGGGGCGCCGGGCCCGGATGACGCCGAGGACGTCGGGGGCGTCGAGTGCGGTGGCGGGACGCCGACAGCGGGGCCGGGCCCGCGGGCCGACGCGGGCCGTGCGTCCGGTGTCAGCCCGTCCTGCCCCTCCCCCACAGCGGGCCGAAGCGGGCCCACTCCGCCTCCCACTGGTCCAGCCGGCGCTGCTCGAGACGGCCGCGCAGGGCGCGGCCGGCGACGAAGGGGACGACCGCGGAACTCACTCCGGCCAGGGCGCCGAGCAGGACGGCACGCAGGTGGGCCTGCCCGGCGGTGGCGGGGCGGGACACGAGGCGGCCCCGCGGGTCGGTCCACACCGTCACCTGGCCGCCCGTCGCGCTGCCCGGCCGTACCCGGACCTGACCGGTGTGCGCGGAGCCGTCCGCCGCCCGCCACGAGACGTCCGCCCACACGTGGTCGGAGCCGGTGCCGGCCGTGGGGGCCCGCTGGATGAGGCGGGCGACGACGGGACGCCATTCGGCGCGCTCGCGGGCCAGTCCCTGCTCGACCGACCGGGACGCTCCGAGCCCCGCGAGCACTCCGGCCACGACGGTGCACGTCCACACCGCGAGCACCACCCAGGCCTCCACCTTGTCGGCGCGGCGCCTGAGCGGATTGCGCCGCCAGCGCCACAGCCGGACCTCGGGACCACGGACCGCCATCGACGGCACCCTCCTCATCAGCGCGAGCATCCCCGGCGCCCTCCAGTACGGCGGACGGCCGCCCGGTGCTCAGGACGAGCCCTGCGCTTCGACGGTCCCACGGTCGTCCACGCCCCGCACGCGTTGTCGGGAAAACGCCCCGCGCACCGCCCGTGTCTGCCACAATCGCCGCTCTGACCTGCGGCGACACCGTCAGGAGAGGCCGCTGTCAGTGGTGGGGTGCACACTGGCCGATGTCTGGGACAAAGACGTCGCGGAGGTGTTCGGCATGACCGAGGTACTACTGGCCGTGGGCACCCGAAAAGGCCTGTTCATCGGGCGCGGGCGGGACGGCGGCTGGGAATTCGACGAGAGTCCGTACTTCAACGCACAGGCCGTGTACTCGGTCGCGATCGACACGCGCGGCGACACGCCACGGCTGCTGGCCGCCGGCGACAGCGCGCACTGGGGGCCGTCGGTGTTCCACTCCGACGACCTGGGCCGCACCTGGACGGAGCCGTCCGCGCCGGCGGTCAAGTTCCCCAAGGACACGGGTGCCTCACTGGAGCGGGTGTGGCAGCTGCACCCGGCGGCGGCCGAGGACGACGTGGTGTACGCGGGCACGGAACCGGCGGCGCTGTACCGCTCGGAGGACCGCGGGGAGACCTTCGAGCTGGTCCGCCCGCTGTGGGAGCACCCCACGCGGTCGAAGTGGGTACCGGGCGGCGGCGGGGAGGGCCTGCACACGGTGCTCACCGACCGGCGGGACGCGCGGGCGGTGACGGTGGCCGTGTCGACGGCCGGCGTGTTCCGCACCAGCGACGGCGGCGCCAGCTGGGTCCCGTCCAACTCCGGTGTCTCCGCGGTCTTCCTGCCGGATCCCCACCCGGAGTTCGGCCAGTGCGTGCACAAGGTGACGCGGGACGCGGCCAATCCGGACCGGCTGTATCTGCAGAACCACTGGGGGGTGTACCGCAGCGACGACGCGGGCGCCCACTGGACGGACATCGGTGAGGGGCTGCCGTCGACGTTCGGCTTCGCCGTGGCCGCGCATCCGCACCGCGGTGACACGGCGTACGTGTTCCCGATCAACGCCGACGCCGACCGGGTGCCGGCCGGCCGGCGCTGCCGGGTCTACCGCACGGCGGACGCGGGCAAGAGCTGGGAGCCGCTCACGGCGGGCCTGCCGCAGGACGACCACTACGGCACGGTGTTGCGGGACGCGCTGTGCACCGACGACGCCGACCCGGCGGGTGTCTACTTCGGCAACCGCAACGGCGAGGTGTTCGCCTCGGCCGACGACGGCGACAGCTGGCGGCAGTTGGCGTCGCATCTGCCGGACGTGCTGTGTGTGCGGGCGGCCGTGATCGGATGAGGTCCACGGGGGGAACGGGGGATCGAGGGGGGAACACAGTGAACACGGTGTGGCAGGCGGGTGTTGGCCACCGGTTGATCGTCACCTTGTGTACGGCAGTAGGGTGACGCCCGTGGCACCACGACCCTTGCATGAAATCGTCGAAGCAGGCTGGGCGAAGGCCCTGGAACCCGTGGCCGGGCAGATCGCCGCGATGGGTGACTTCCTCCGCGCGGAGATCGCCGCGGGGCGCACCTATCTCCCGGCGGGCGCCAACGTCCTACGGGCGTTCCAGCAGCCGTTCGACGAGGTCCGCGTCCTGATCGTCGGGCAGGATCCCTATCCGACGCCGGGGCATGCGGTGGGGCTGTCGTTCTCGGTGGCGCCGGACGTGCGGCCGCTGCCCGGCAGCCTCATCAACATCTACCGCGAGTTGCAGGCCGATCTGGGGCTGCCGGCCCCGTCCAACGGTGATCTGACCCCGTGGACCCGGCAGGGGGTGCTGCTGCTGAACAGGGCGCTCACCACGGCGCCGCGCAAGCCCGCGGCGCACCGCGGCAAGGGCTGGGAGGAGGTCACCGAGCAGGCGATCCGGGCGCTGGCGGCCCGGGGCAAGCCGCTGGTGTCCATCCTGTGGGGACGGGACGCGCGCAATCTGCGTCCCTTGCTCGGCGACCTGCCGAGCGTGGAGTCGGCGCACCCTTCCCCCATGTCCGCCGACCGCGGCTTCTTCGGCTCGCGTCCGTTCAGCCGGGCCAACGACCTGCTGATCCGCCAGGGCGGCCAGCCGGTGGACTGGCGCCTGCCGTGACCCCGGCCGACGCGGCGCGCGGCAACTCCTCCCCGTCCACGGCGGACTCCGCCGACGGGGGCGCCACGGCGCCCGACGCGCACGCCGGTGCCGATGCCGATGCCGGTGCCGCCGAGCGCGCCGGTGCCCTCGGGACGGCCGGCGCCCGTGGGACCGCCGGATCCCCCGGACCCGTCACGCCGCCTGCCGGTGCCACCGGCCCTGGTGGACGTGCCGCCGGCCCGGACAGGCGTGCCGCCGGTTCCGAAGGACGGGCCATCGGGCCTGGCGGGCGTGCCGCCAGTTCCGAGGGACGGGCCACCGGTCCTGGCGGGCGTGCCGCCGGTCCGGACGGGCGTGCCGCCGGTTCCGGTAGGCCTGCCGCCGGCCCCAGTGGGCGTGCGGCCGCACACCACGCCGTCGGCGCGGTGGGACACGAGTTGCTCGGCCGCGTCGAGACGCCTCCCGGCGAGAACGACCCGGTGGTGCTCGCCGTCGACTCGGGAGGTTCCGGGCTGCGCGTGGCCGTCGGGACGGTCGCGCGGGGGGTGCTGGCGCAGCGGGCCTCGCGTGAGCCGGTGCGAACCGGCGACCGGGGCATCGACGCGGACCATCTGCTGGCGCAACTGCTGCCGCTGGCCCGGGCGTTGCTCACCGAGAGCGGGCTGCCGGCGCCGGTCGCGGCGACCGTCGGGGCGGCGGGGCTCGCCACCCTCGGTGAGGCGCTGCGTGCCGAACTGCCGGGCGCGCTGCGGCGGGAGCTGGAGGTGCGACGGCTGGCGCTGGCCGCGGACGCCGTCACGGCGTACACCGGCGCTCTGGGCTCGCGCCCCGGCGCGGTGATCGCGGCCGGTACGGGTCTGATCGCCGTCGGCACGGACCTGACCGGCTGGCGGCGGGCCGACGGCTGGGGTCATCTGCTCGGCGACTGCGGCTCCGGCGCGTGGATCGGGCGGGCGGGTCTGGAGGCCGCGCTGCGCGCCCACGACGGCAGGCCCGGCGGTTCGGCGGCGCTGCTGGCCTGCGCCGAGAAGACGTTCGGGCCGGTCGCCGGGTTGCCCGGCGCGCTGTACCCGCGCCCCGACCGCCCGGCCGTCCTCGCCTCGTTCGCGCCGCAGGTGGCGGCGTGCGCGAGCGACGGCGACCCGGTGGCCGTGGCCGTGCTGCGCGAGGCGGCCCGGCACATCGCCGACTCGGCGGCCGCCGTGTGCCCCCCTTCGGGCGAACCGTGCGTGGCTCTCACGGGCGGCCTGTTCAAGACGGGCGACCCTCTGCTCGTCCCCCTGGAGGAGGAACTGGCCGCACGGCTGCCGCACGCGCGCCGGGTGCCCGCCGAGGGCGACCCCCTGCACGGCGCGGTCCGCGTCGCCACCGCTCTCGCCCTGGACTCCCTTGCGCTGCCCGCCGACGGCACGATGCTGCACGTACTGGAGACGGCGGGGTCATGACCCGGCAATCCGCCCGCACGGGACAAGTCGCCCGGAACAGACGCCGATCACTTCCAAACCGTACGTAACTCATCAGACAAATCCGGACGGATACCGCTCACCTGCACCCTCCCCGAACAGGGGAGCCCAGGAAACCAGTAACATGCGGCGCCATGAGCTCCCCCACTGGGCCCGCGTCCGGCCTGCCTGTACGAATGCCGCGCCCCCGCCAGCCCGGGCGGCACCGCCGACCCGAGCCCCTGGCGGCTCCCGAGGGCGCGCCCGCGCTCGTCCTCGCGGTTCCGGGCACGACCGGCACCGCCACGCGCAGCCTCGCCGAGGAGGTCGTGAGCATCGCGCGCTCCGAGCTGCCCGGCCTGGACGCGCGGATCGGGTACGTGGACGGGGACGACGCGGAGTTCCCGACGCTGCAGTCGGTGCTCGTGTACGCCGCGGAGGAGCGCACCGCCCGCTACGAGCACGCCCTCGCCGCAGGTCTCGAGGTCAAGGAACCCGAGGGCCCGGTCGCGGTCGTCGTGCCGCTGCTGGCCGGTCCGGACAACGCGCTGCTGCGCCGGATCCGCCAGGCCCTGATGGACAGCCGGGTCGCCGCCGAGCTGACCGACGTGCTCGGCCCGCACCCGCTGCTCGCCGAGGCGCTGCACGTGCGCCTGTCGGAGGCCGGTCTGGCCCGCGCGGACCGTGCCCGCCTGTTCACCGTGGCGACGGCCGCGGACGGCATCATCCTCGCGGCCGTGGGCGGCGAGGAGGCGGTGCAGGCCGCCGGGATCACGGGCATGCTGCTCGCCGCGCGCCTCGCCGTGCCGGTGATGGCGGCCGCCCTCGACCAGGAGGGTTCGATCGCGAACGTGGCCGAGCAGCTGCGGTCCTCCGGTTCCCAGCAGCTGGCCCTCGCGCCGTACCTGATCGGGCCGGAGATCGACGCCTCGCTGGTCGAGGGGGCGGCCAAGGAGGCGGGCTGTCCGGCGGCCGAGGCGCTCGGCCCGTACCCGGCGATCGGCAAGCTGGCCCTGGCGAAGTACACGACGGCGCTGGGCATCACCCCGCCGCAGGCGCAGGGCGCCCCGGTCCGCTGACCCACCCGTACGACACCACCCGGAGACACCCGGATCCATGCCGAAGGGCCCGTTCCCCACAAGGGAGCGGGCCCTTCGGCATACGGCCCCACGAGCCGGCACGAGCCGGGACGGGACGGACGGGGCCGACGAGGCCGACGGGAGGGACGAGGCCGACGGGGGCGGACGATCCGGCGGCGGGAGTCAGCCGAGGACCACGCAGGACGCGGCCGGGACCGCGATCGAGCCGCCGCGCCGGGGCATCCCGGTGGCCGGCTGCACCGCGAACCAGGTCACGTCGCCGGAGCGTTCGTTGGCGACGTACAGGACGCCGTCGGCCTCGGTCAGCGCCCGCGGCCAGTGACCGCCGCACGGCACCGTCCCGGCGAGCCGCAGCACCTCGCCGCCGCCCTCCACCGCGAAGACGGACAGCACGTCCTCGCCGCGGGTCGCGATCCACAGGAAGCGGCCGTCGGGCGAGGCGACGATCCCGGACGGGTAGGCGTCGCCGGCCGGGGCGTGCGGCAGCACGGGCGTCTCGGCCAGCGGGGTGAGGGCGCCGCCGACGGCGTCCCAGCGGCACACGGTGACCGTGGGCGTCAGTTCGTTGACGAGGTAGGCGTACCCGCCGGACGGGTGGAACTCCAGGTGGCGCGGGCCGGAACCGGGCCGCATCGCGAATTCCCGGTGCACCGACGGACTGCCGTCCACCAGGGTGCACACCCGCACCGAGTCCGTGCCGAGGTCGACGCTGACCGCCCAGCGGCCGCTCGGGTCGGGCTGCACCTGGTGGGCGTGCGGGCCCTGCTGGCGCTTGCTGTGCGGCCCGGAGCCGGTGTGCCGCAGCACGCCGGAGGCGGCGGGCGCGAGGGTCCCGTCGGCGCGGACGGGGACGGCGGTGACACTGCCGGAGCCGTAGTCGGCGGTCAGGACGTGGCCGTCGTACAGGCTGAGGAACGTGGGGCCGCCGCCGACCGCGACGCGGGGACCCACCGGCTCGGGTTTGTCGCCGTCCACCCGGAACGCGGCGATGCCGCCCTCGGAGGTCTCGCTCACCGCGTAGAGCGTGCTGCCGTCGGGCGACAGGGCGAGGTAGGAGGGGTCGGGAAGACCGTCGACGCGGCTCAGGGGCGTCAGCGCGCCGCTGCCGGCCGCGACGGCCGCCGTGAGGATGCCGGGGCCGCCGGCCGCCGTGAACGACCCGATGAACGCCCGCCGCCCGCTGTTCGCCACCGCTGTCCCCTCTCGTCACCCGGTACCGGGTGCGACGCTAGCAGTCGACGGGCCCGGTCTAGACCAGACGTGGCCAGATCCCCGCCAGATCCCGGCCGGGCCCCCGGGAGGGGAGAGGGCGGAGAAGGCGCGAGGCCCACCGGCTGCGAGGAAGCCGCGCGGACCGGCTGCGAGGTACGCGGCCCATCGGAAGGTGAGCCATCCACCGGCCGTGCCCGGTCAGCAGGGGCTGCGGTCGCCGCCGGGGCGCCCCCGCGGCCGCGTCGACCGCCCTCAGGCACCCACCAGGGGTGAGCCCGACGGGGCGCGCAGCGGGGTGGCCAGTTCGGCGAGGGCGCGCTCCAGGCCGTGCAGGTGGGCGAGGGCGGCCGGTTCGGTGGCCGGAGGGTGGGCGCTGACCGCGAGCTCGCGGGTTTCGCCCTCGGTCAGCGCCTCCACCGCCGCCTGCACCCGCCAGCACGCCGCGGCCAGCCGGGCGTCGTGGGAGGCCTCGGGGTCGGCGGCGACGGCGACCAGGCCGCGGATCTCGCGGGCGCAGTCGTCGAGGAGGGCGAGGACGGTCCGGGCGCGTTCCTTGCGGCCGCGCATCGGGTTCAGCGGGTGCACCAGCGGCGCGATGGAGAGCCGGACCCGGCCGAGCAGCTGCTCCAGCTCGGCCGCCCGCGGCGCCGGGTCGGCGTCGGGCGTGCCAGCGAGGCGCGCCGCGGCCTCGGCGGTGCAGGCGTGCACGCAGCGCAGGGCACGCTGGATCCACGCGTCGGTGACGGCGTGGGTGGTGACCGGCAGCACGAACAGCACGGCGAGCACGGCGCCGAGCGCCCCCACGGCGGTCTCCGTCAGCCGCAGCGCCAGCAGCCCGGGGGTGAGGACGCCGAGGAGGCCGTAGAGCAGCTCGGCCAGCAGCGTCACGCAGAGCATCATCCAGGTGTAGGAGACGGCCGCGGAGTAGAAGATGCCGAAGACGCACGCGGCGACGAGGACGGCCGTGGGGACGGGCGCGCCGTGCACGGGCACGGCGACGAGCAGGCCGAGCCCGATGCCGATGACGGTGCCGAGCACCCGGCGGAAGCCGCGCACCAGGGTCTCCCCGCGCGAGGTGGTGTTGACGAAGACCCACCAGGTGGCGCCGACGGCCCAGTACCAGCGCTGCCCGCTGACCAGCTGGCCGGCGACCAGGGCGAAGCCGGCGCCGGTGAACGCCTGAACGGCCTGCCGGGTGGTCACCCGGGCCAGTACGCCGCCGCCGGGCGGCGCGGGAGCCGCGACCGGGGGCAGGCGTCGCTCGTAGCACCACAGCCCGAAGCGCACCACGGCCGCGGACGCCACGGACAGCAGCAGTGCCGCGAACAGCTCGGGCAGTTGTCCGGGGCCCGCGTGCAGGAACTGCGCGATGAAGAACATCATGAACGCGAACACACCGAGGCTGTGACCGCGCGGCCCCCACCGGCGCGCGTACACGCCCGCGCCGACGACGGCGAGGAACGTGACGTCGCGCAGGACCGGCAGGTCGTGCAGGACGGCCGCGGCAGCGAGCACCGGCAGTCCGACGACGGGCAGCAGGGCCGTGGTGACGGCCTGGCGGCGCACGGTGGCGTCGGCGACCGTGAACAGGGCGAGCAGCGCGGCGAGTCCGCCGGTGACGGCGCCCGGGAGGGCATGTCCGGCCAGGCCGCACACGATCACGGCCAGCCCGATACCGAGCACGGCCCGCGCCGCGAAGCGCAGCCGTACCCGTCCCGGGTCCGGAGCCACGAACACCCGCTTCAGCACTGCCTACCGCCCCCTGGCACACTCGCACGAAAAAGGCGCCGCGGAGGTCCGCAGCGCCATCGACCTCAATATGAGAGCATCAAGGCGGCTGGTGGCTCAAGTCTGTCCCTGAACACTGGACCATTGGCTCAGGAGAAGCCGCTCCGTCTCGGCCGAGGCCAGGCCAACGGACCAGCCTCGCTGGTCGGCTCAGCCCTCGCGCCGCTGAGCCATTGGTACAGTCGGCAGTGATCACCGCACGATCCGGAAGACCGGTGGAACCATGACCGTGGACGAGCTCGACACCCGCATCCTGCGGCTGCTGCTCGAACAGCCGCGCACGAGCGTGCGCGAGTACGCCCGCATCCTCGGCGTGGCCCGCGGCACGCTCCAGGCGCGGCTGGACCGCCTCGAGCGGGACGGCGTCATCACCGGCACCGGCCCCACCCTCTCCCCCGCCGCGCTGGGCCACCCGGTGCTGGCGTTCGTGCACATCGAGGTCACACAGGGCCACCTCGACGACGTGGGTGACGCCCTGGCGGCCGTACCGGAGATCGTGGAGGCGTTCTCGATCACCGGCGGCGGGGACATGCTGACCCGGGTCGTGGCACGCGACAACGCGCACCTGGAGGACGTGATCCAGAAAGTGATCAGCCTGCCCGGCGTGGTGCGCACCCGCACGGAGGTCGCCCTGCGCGAACGCGTCCCGCACCGCCTGCTGCCCCTCGTCGAGTCGATCGGACGGCAGAGCGCGCCCTGACCGCGGCTTCGACCTGTGGCCTGCGGCGCACCTGGGGCGGTCCGGGCCGCCCCGGATTCCTCGCGGCCGCGGCGACGCCCGCGCGCACGACCTCGCCGCCGGGGTGGCGGCGGGGCCGCACCGCCGCCTTCGCGCTGCGGCCGCCGGGGCCGGCGTGGGCGACGGCCCCGGCTTCCGGGTCACGGTCAACGGGCGCCCGGTGGGCGGCACTCCGGTCCCGGGAAGCCACCTCACGGTGTGGCGCCGACCTGGCGGGACGGGGACGTGGTCCGGGTGGCGACCCTGATCGGCGAGATGCCGCTACGAGCGGCGGCGGGGCTTGCCCGAGCTGCCGCGCCGACCGCCCGTGCCGCCGCCGCGAGAGCCGCCCGTGCCGCCGCCGCGAGAGCCGCCCGTGCCGCCGCCGCGAGAACCGGCCGTGCGCGAGCCGCCGCTGCGGGAAGCACTCCCGCTCTTGCGCTCACCCGCGGCCTTGCGTCGCTCCCCCTTGGCCGGTGTCTGCTGGGCGGCCTGCTGGGTCCGGCCACGCCCCCGGGTGCTGTTCACCGTGCGGCCGCGCACGATGCCGATGAACTCCTCGACCAGGTCCGTGGTCGCCTCCTCCGGCCAGGACAGGACGACGCTCGAACACGGCGCGTCGGTGACCGGCCGGTAGGTGAGGTCCCGGCGGTGGTACAACCGGGCCAGCGACTGCGGCACGAACAGCACACCGATCCCGGCCGCGACCAGCTCGATCGCGTCCTCGGTGGTCTCCGGGCGCTGGAAGGCGGGCTCCCCGGGCGGCGCCCCGTCCCAGCCGAGGACGTCGTCGAGGGGGTGCAGCACGACCTCGTCGGCGAGATCACCGAGAGTGACCTCGTCGGCCGCGGTCGCCACGTGGTCCTTGGGGACCACGACGACCGTCGTCTCCGTGTAGAGGGGGATCGCGCTGAAGAACGTCCGGTCCACCGGCAGCCGCAGCAGGCCGATGTCGGCGCCCTGCTCGCGCAGCACGTCCGGAGCCTGGGCGGCCGGGACCTGGAGCAGGGTGAGGGGGACGTCGGGCAGGCGCTCGTTCCAGACCCGCGCCCACTTCGCGGGCGTCACCCCCGGGACGTAGGCGAGCCGGAACGATGGGGAGTCTTCGGAGCCTGTCACGCCCGCAAGGCTACCGGCTGTGGTCGGAGGCCTCAGCCCGGGCGGATAGTCTGGACTGCATGAAGTCGCAAGCGAACACCCAGACGATGAAGCCGGCCACGGCGGCGAAGAAGCTGGGTGTGTACCTCCCCGCCACCCCCAAGGAGTTCCAGGAGGGTGTCGTCTCGCGTGCCGAGCTCGACGAACTCCAGGCCGACCCGCCGGAGTGGCTGCGCGAGCTGCGACGCACCGGCCCGCACCCGCGTCCCGTGGTCGCGGCGAAGCTCGGCGTGTCCAACGCGGGTCTCCTGCGTGCCGGGATCACCGGCGCCCTCACCACCGAGGAGATCGAGGCGCTGCGGCAGGAGATGCCGGAGTGGCTGGTGAAGGAGCGCGCCACCCAGGCCGAGGTGCGCAAGGAGGCGGCCCGCCTGAAGCAGCGGGACGCGGAGCGCGACCAGGGCTGACCGGGGGCGGGAGACCGGCGCCAGGGATCGGCGGGGGCCGCGAAAACCCGGTGCGGCGGCTCGTGGCGCGCTGCGATCATGCCGCAATGCGTGACACCCTCGAACAGCTGGTCGTACGGCACACCCACCGCATCCCCTCCCCCGCCGGACCGGCGGGGTCGGGCGAGGTCGCGGCGCGGCAGTTCGACGCCGCGCTGATGTCGGTGGGGTTCAAACTCTCCGGGCCGGCACTGGAGCACCTGTCGTCGCTGTCCGGGACGACGGTCGTCGGCACGGCGCGCCGGGTGCTGACGACGGTCCGTGCCATGGTCGGCGACCACGTCCGGCACAACGTCTACTTCGTCGACTTCCCGGCGAACGTCCCGGACACCCTCGACTTCTGGATGCGCTGCATCGCCGAGGCACTGGCCGACGACAGCACCCGTGCGAGCACGCTGGAGCAGCTGAGCGACGGCGTGGTGGACCTGCTCACCCTGCCCTCCTACGGCCGTTACCGGCACACCTATACCGAGATGCTCGCCGCGCACGACGAGCTGGTCCCGGCCGCGGGCGACCGCCTCACCGTGCTGCACCTCGGCGGCCCGCTCCGGGACGAGGCCGGCGCCCTGTACCTGGCGCTGGCGGGAAGCAGCACCCCGCTGGGTGAGGACGGGCTGCGCGACCTGGAGCTGCTCGCCGGGGCCTGTGCGGACGGGCCGCAGCCGGAGACGATCCCGGTGCGCGAGAACCGGGCCGTGCTGAACCGGGCCCGGCTCGCGGCGGGCGCACCGCTGCTGCTGGACACCGTCACCGACGTGCTGCGCCTGGCCTGCGCGCTGTCCGACGGCGATGTGACCCTGACCGGGCCGACCCGGTTCCGGACGCTGCTGCGGCCGGTGCGCCGGGCGCTCCTCGCGGGCCTTGACGCGGTCGTGGCCGCCTCGCCCGCCAAGCTCGCCGACGTCACCGCGCACCGGGAGGCGTTCAAGCGGCTCGGGGAGCGGCTGCACCCGCACGAGTATCCGCGGTGGCCGCACGCCGCCGACGTGTTCGCCGTCGCCCGGGGCGAGAAGGAGGCGCGCTCGTTCGACAGCCGGGTCGAGGAGCTGCTCGCCATGCACGACGTGACCGGCGCGGTGAAGCTGCTGGCCGCCGCGCCGGGCAAGCTGTTCCGGTCCCTGGACCGGCTGCTGCGCATGGCGCTCGACCAGGACGAGCGGGACGCGGTGGCCGGCGCGGCCGAGCAGGTCGTCGGCGAGGTGTCGGGGCGCGTACTGCTGTCGGTGGCCGAGCATCTGCGCAACCGCGCCTGGGCGACCGGGGAGCGGCGGGTGTTCGTGGGCCGCACGGGCCGCGCCTGGGTCACCGAGGACACCCGCCCGCCGGTGCTGCCGCCCGAGCGCGAGCGGCTGATCGCCCTGATCGACGAGGAGACGCGCCGCCGGCTGCCCGAGGTGGGGCATCTCCTGGTCGACCCGGACGTGCTGGACGTGGCGCTCCCGCTCAGCGGCAAGGCGACCGCGTCCGGTTTGGGCGTGCTGCCGCGCGGGTCCCTCTCCCCCGTCGACGGTGAACTGCTGCGCTTCTTCGTCTACTGGAAGGAGCGGGCGCAGCGCACCGACTTCGACCTGTCGGCGCTGCTGCTCGACTCGGACTACCGGACGCAGGGCTGGCTGTCGTACACCGCGCTGTCCGCGGTGGAGGGCGAGCACTCCGGTGACATCACCGAAGCCCCCGACGGCGCCTCGGAGTTCATCAACCTGCGGCTCGGCGCCGTGCGCGGCACGTACATCGTCCCGCAGGTCAACATCTTCTCCGGGGAGGGCTTCGAGGAGGTCGAGGAGTCCTTCTTCGGGTTCATGCTGCGCGAGGCGGAGCAGGCGGGCCGGCCGTTCGAGCCGCGCACGGTACGGATGAAGTCGGAGCTGCGGGGCCCCGGCCGGGTGGCGCTGCCGCTGGCGTTCCTGCGGGGCGAGGACGGGCGCTGGCGCGCCAAGTGGCTGCACCTGTACCTGAAGGGCCATCCCTCGGCGAACCAGGTCGAGGGCAACCAGGTGTCGGTGGCGACCTTGCTGCGCGGTGTCGTGGAGCGGGACTACCTCACCGTGGGCCACCTGGCCGATCTGCTGGCCGGCGGCGGTACGACGGTGACCCGCTGGGACGGTACGGCGGTCCCGGACGGCCCGGTCACCTACATCGGTCTGGAGCGGCCCGACGGCCTGCACCCCGGCTCCCGGATCATCACGCCGGAAAATCTGCGCGACCTGATCCCGGCGTGACTGCTACCTTGGGCCGCGGCGAGGCCATGAAGGGGCTTCCTTCTCAAAACCTCCTTGAATCAGCCCTTTCGCTCTCCTCGCCCTCGACGTCGGCCCCCCGGCACCTCCCCCGTGCCGGGGGGCCGTTGCCGTCGCAGGGCTCAGCCGATCACGACGAGCAGGTCGCCGCCCTCCACCTGCTGCACCTGGTTGATCGCCAGCCGGGACACGGTGCCGGCCTTCGCCGCGGTGATCGAGGCCTCCATCTTCATCGCCTCGATGGTGGCGACCGTGGCGCCCGCCTCGACCTGGTCGCCCTCGGCGACGGAGAGGGTGACCACGCCCGCGAAGGGTGCCGCGACATGGCCGGGGTCGGCGCGGTCGGCCTTCTCCGTGGCCGGGATGCCGGCCGAGGCGGCGGCGTCGCGGACCTGGATCGGCCGCAGCTGGCCGTTGAGTGTCGACATCACCGTGCGCAGGCCGCGCTCGTCGGCCTCGCCGATCGCCTCCAGGCCGATCAGCAGACGCACACCGGGCTCCAGGTCGACGGCGTACTCCTTGCCCGGGCGCAGGCCGTAGAAGAAGGCCTTGCTGTCGAGGATGCTGGTGTCGCCGTAGGAGTGGCGGTGCGTCTCGAACTCGCGGGTGGGGGCGGGGAAGAGGAGCCGGTTGAGAGTGGCGCGGCGGTCGTTCTCCAGGCCCTCGCGGTCCTCGGCGCTCAGCTCCGGCGCCGGCTTGGGCTCCGCGCGGCCCTTGAGGGCCTTGGTGCGGAACGGCTCGGGCCAGCCGCCGGGCGGGGTGCCCAGCTCGCCGCGCAGGAAGCCGATCACCGAGTCCGGGATGTCGAAGCGGTCCGGGCTCTCCTCGAACTCCTTGGGGTTCACCCCGGCGCCGACCAGGTGCAGGGCGAGGTCGCCGACGACCTTGGAGGACGGGGTGACCTTCACCAGGCGGCCCAGGATGCGGTCGGCGGCGGCGTACATCGCCTCGATGTCCTCGAAGCGGTCGCCGAGCCCGAGGGCGACGGCCTGGGTGCGCAGATTGGACAGCTGGCCGCCGGGGATCTCGTGGTCGTAGACGCGCCCGGTCGGAGAGGCGAGGCCCGCCTCGAAGGGGGCGTAGACCTTGCGGACGCTCTCCCAGTACGGCTCCAGGTCGCCGACCGCCTTCAGGTCGAGTCCGGTGGGCCGCTCGGAGTGGTCGGTGGCGGCGACGATCGCCGACAGCGACGGCTGCGAGGTGGTGCCCGCCATGGAGGCCACCGCCCCGTCGACCGCGTCGGCGCCCGCCTGGATCGCGGCGAGGTAGGTGGCGAGCTGGCCGCCCGCGGTGTCGTGGGTGTGGAGATGGACCGGCAGGTCGAACTCGCGGCGCAGCGCGGAGACGAGCTTCGCGGCGGCCGGGGCGCGCAGCAGGCCCGCCATGTCCTTGACGGCGAGGACGTGGGCGCCGGCGTCGACGATCTGCTCGGCGAGGCGCAGGTAGTAGTCGAGGGTGTAGAGCTGCTCGGCGGGGTCGCCGAGGTCGCCGGTGTAGCAGAGGGCGACCTCGGCGATCGCGGTGCCGGTCTCCCGGACCGCCTGGATGGCGGGGCGCATCTGGCCGACGTCGTTGAGGGCGTCGAAGATGCGGAAGATGTCGATGCCGGTGGCCGCGGCCTCCTGCACGAACGCGTCGGTGACCTCGGTCGGGTACGGGGTGTAGCCGACGGTGTTGCGGCCGCGCAGCAGCATCTGGAGGCAGATGTTGGGGACCGCCTCGCGCAGGGCGGCCAGCCGCTCCCAGGGGTCCTCGGCGAGGAAGCGCAGCGCGACGTCGTAGGTGGCGCCGCCCCAGCACTCCAGCGACAGCAGCCCGGGCAGGGTGCGGGCGACGACGGGGGCCACGGCGAGGAGGTCCTTGGTGCGCACGCGGGTGGCGAGCAGCGACTGGTGGGCGTCGCGGAAGGTGGTGTCGGTGACGCCGATGGTCGGCGATTCGCGCAGCCGGCGGGCGAAGCCCTCGGGACCCAGCTCGGTGAGCTTCTGCTTGGAGCCGGCGGGCGGCTCGCCGGCGGGCAGCGCGGGCAGCTTGGTCACCGGGTCGATCAGCTCGGGGCGCTCGCCGTGCGGCTTGTTGACGGTGACGTCGGCGAGGTAGGTGAGCAGCTTGGTGCCGCGGTCGGCGGAGTGCCGGGCGGTGAGCAGGTGCGGGCGCTGCTCGATGAACGACGTGGTGACGTTGCCGTTCTGGAAGTCCGGGTCGTCGAGGACGGCCTGGAGGAACGGGATGTTGGTGGCCACGCCGCGGATGCGGAACTCGGCGACCGCGCGCCGGGCCCGGTTGACGGCGGTGGTGAAGTCGCGGCCGCGGCAGGTCAGCTTGACCAGCATGGAGTCGAAGTGCGCGCTGATGTCGGTGCCGGCGTGGGTGGTGCCGCCGTCGAGGCGGATGCCGGAGCCGCCGGGCGAGCGGTAGGCGCTGATCCGGCCGGTGTCGGGGCGGAAGCCGTTGGCGGGGTCCTCGGTGGTGATACGGCATTGCAGGGCGGCGCCGCGCAGGGTGACCGTGTCCTGGGACAGGCCGAGGTCGGCGAGGGTCTGGCCGGCGGCGATGCGCATCTGGGACTGGACGAGGTCGACGTCGGTGACCTCCTCGGTGACCGTGTGCTCGACCTGGATGCGCGGGTTCATCTCGATGAAGACGTGCCGGCCCTGGCGGTCGAGGAGGAACTCGACGGTGCCGGCGTTGCGGTAGCCGATGTGCCGGGCGAACTTCACGGCGTCGTCGCAGATCCGCTCGCGCAGCGCCGGGTCGAGGTTGGGTGCGGGCGCGAGCTCGATGACCTTCTGGTGGCGGCGCTGCACCGAGCAGTCGCGTTCGAAGAGGTGGATGACGTCGCCCTCGCCGTCGGCGAGGATCTGCACCTCGATGTGGCGGGGCTCGACGACCGCCTGCTCCAGGAAGACCGTCGGGTCGCCGAACGCGGACGCGGCCTCGCGGGAGGCGGCCTCGATGGCCTCGCGCAGCTGGGCGGGGTCCTCGACGCGGCGCATGCCGCGCCCGCCGCCGCCGGCGACGGCCTTGACGAAGACGGGGAAGCCGATGTCGTCGGCGGCCCGCACGAGTTCGTCGACGTCGCCCGAGGGCTGCGAGGAGCCGAGGACGGGCACGCCGGCCTCGCGGGCGGCGGCCACGGCGCGGGCCTTGTTGCCGGTCAGTTCGAGGATCTGCGCGCTCGGGCCGACGAAGGTGATGCCCGCTTCCTCGCAGGCGCGGGCCAGCTCGGGGTTCTCGGACAGGAAGCCGTAACCGGGGTAGACGGCGTCGGCGCCGGCCAGCCGGGCGGCGCGGATGATCTCGTCGACGGAGAGGTAGGCGCGCACCGGATGCCCGGGTTCGCCGATCTCATAGGCTTCGTCGGCCTTGAGCCGGTGCAGGGAGTTGCGGTCTTCGTGCGGGAAGACGGCCACGGTGCGCGCGCCGAGTTCGTATCCGGCACGGAAGGCGCGAATCGCGATCTCGCCACGGTTGGCGACCAGTACCTTGCGGAGCATCCCCGATCCCTTCGGCCTGCGGGTGATTCCCCCCATGGTCGCGGCAACCGTCCCGGCCGGCCATGAGACGCGGGTCACCCTTCAGGCGACGGTCTCAGGATGCGACATCCCGCGCAACGGCGGGGCACCCCGGTGCTTGCCTGCCCGGCTCCCGCCCCCGCTGCCGGGCGGCGCGCCCGTCCGGCACGCAGCGGCCGGCCCGGTGGCCAGTCCGTCCGGCCGGCCCCGCAGCGGCTACCCCGGTGGCAGGCCCGTCTGGCCCTGCAGCCGTTCCAGGTCGGAGGAGCGGACCTGGATGGCGACGACGGCGATCAGCGCGGCGAGGGCGGTGAAGATCGCGGCGACGACGAACGCGGCGGACACGCCGGAGGTGAGGACCTCGTCGGAGAACGGCTTGGGCAGGACTCCGGTGCGCTGGAAGCGCAGCCGCTCCAGCGGGGTGGCCTGGGCGAGGAAGCGCGGGATCTGTTTCTGCGCCTCGTTCGTGCTGGCGGTGCCGAAGGTGGTGACCAGGATGGACAGGCCCAGGGAGCCGCCGACCTGCTGGGTGGCGTTCAGCAGTCCCGAGGCCGCGCCCGTCTCCCGGGGCGACACGTTGGACAGGGCCATCAGGGTCAGCGACACGAACTCCATGCCCATGCCGAGGCTGAAGACGAGCATCGGGCCGAGGATGCTGCCGGCGTAGGTGGAGTGCACGTCGGTCAGCGTCAGCCAGGCGAGGCCCGCCGCCGCGAGGACCGCGCCGGTCACCATGAACGGCTTGGGTCCGAAGCGTGGCAGGAACCGCGAGGCCAGCCCCGCGCCGACCGCGATGACCGCGCTGACCGGCAGGAAGGCGAGCCCGGCGCGCAGGGGGCTGAAGCCCAGCACGTCCTGCACGAACAGGGTGAGGAAGAAGAACATGCCGAAGATCGCCGCGGCCAGGCAGAGCATGATGCCGTAGGTGCCGGCGCGGTTGCGGTCGGCGAACATGTGCAGCGGTGTGATCGGCTGCTTGGAGCGCCGCTCGATCAGCACGAACAGTGCCAGGACGACGACCGCGGCGGCGAACGAGGCCAGAGTCAGCGCGTCCCGCCAGCCCTCCTGCGCGGCCCGGATGAACCCGTAGACGAGCAGCACCATGCCCGCGGTGGAGGTCAGCGCCCCGGCGATGTCGAAGTGGCCGGGATGGCGTTCGGACTCCCGGATGAAGCGGGGTGTGGCGAGGACGATGAGCAGGCCGATGGGCACGTTGACGAACAGCACCCAGCGCCAGTTCAGCCACTCCACGAGGATGCCGCCCATGAGCAGTCCGATCGCGCCGCCGCCGGCGGAGACCGCGGCGAACACGCCGAAGGCCCGGTTGCGCTCCGGTCCCTCCTTGAAGGTGGTGCTGACCAGCGACAGCGCGGTCGGGGAGGCGATCGCCCCGCCGACGCCCTGCAACGCGCGGGCGGCGAGCAGTTCGCCGGGGTTCTGCGCGAGGCCGCCGAGCAGGGAGGCGACGGCGAACAGGGCGACGCCGAACATGAAGACGCGCCGTCTGCCGAGGATGTCGCCGGTGCGGCCGCCGAGGAGCAGCAGACCGCCGAAGGTGAGGGTGTAGGCGTTGACCACCCAGGCGAGGCTGGTGGTGGAGAAGGCGAGCGCGCTCTGGATGTGCGGCAGGGCGATGTTCACGATGGTGATGTCGAGGACCACCATCAGCTGGCAGGAGGCGATGACCAGCAGGGCCATCGCGTTCCCGCCGCCGCCCCGCCGGTCGGTGGCGGGCTGCGTCGCGGAGATCGGTTGTGGACTGGTGCTCATAGGGCTGCCCCAGGGTGCCGGGTCCGTCGTCGACGCTACGCCCGCCGGTGCGCGGTCACCACTCGGCCGGACGGGTCGCGTCAGGTGGTGACAGCGGCGGTACGCAGGGTGTTCCCGGGTGCCGGTCCGGGCACCGGCACGCTGAGCACATGGGGCTGCCGGGCGGGCAGGTCGACGCAGAGGCCGGCGTCGGCCGGTTCGTCGCCTTCGCGGTCGTACGACTACCGGGTGAGCAGGTCCGTCCGTCGGCGGCGGGTGCCCCGCGGGTCCTCGTCGGGCGGCTCGGCGGGCCGGGCGACGGTGTCCCATGCCTCGCCGGGCACGTCGCCCGGGGTGACCGGGCGGCCGTACCGCTCGGTCAACTCGCCCAGCCGCACCAGGGTGTTGATCTCGTGCACGACCGTCATGCGAGCGGCTCCCCGGGGCGGGCCGTCAGCCGGTGTCCCCCGTGCGGTGGGCCTGGACCGCGGCACGGCTCGTGGCCAGGTGGTTCAGCACCAGGGACTCGACCCGGCTGACGTCCCGGTCGGCGATGGCCTGGTAGAGGGTCTCGTGTTCCTGCGCGATGCCGAGGAGGTCGTCGTGCCGGCCCAGCAGCCAGCGCACCCGGCTGCGCATCACGCGTTCCAGCTCGCTCAGCAGGTCGTTGGCGGCCAGCCAGATCACCGTCTGGTGGAAGTCGGCCGCGGCGCGGCGCGCCCCCACGGCGTCACCCGCGCGAGCCGCGCGCAGTTCCCGGTCGAGGTCGGCGCGCAGCCGCTGCAGCCCTTCGCGGGTGTGGCGCTGCGCGGCCAGGCGGAAGGCCAGGGTCTCCAGGGCGCCGCGCACCTCGTCGAGGTCGGCCAGGTCGGACGGGGTGAACTCGCGGACCACCGCCCAGCTGCGCGGCCGCGGCGTGACCAGGCCCTCGGCGACGAGCGTCTTGAGGGCGTCGCGGACGGGCAGCCGGCTGACCCCCAGGGACTCGGCGAGCTCACGTTCGACCAGCCGGCTGCCCGGCTTGCGCACCCCGTCGAGGATCTCGTCCCGCAGCTGCCCGGTCACGCGCTCCGACTCGGGCGTGAACCCTTCTGACCCCGTCATGGTCGTCCTTCTCTCGTCACGTCCCCGGCGGCCGGCCGGCGCTGTGCGGGTGCCGGCGGGCCGTGGGACCAGGCCACAGTGACCTTAGCCGGTTACGAGGACGGGCCGAGCGGGGGTCAGCACGCCTTGGGCGGCCAGTTGGCGATGAGCTTGGGCCGCGGGCGGGCGTAGGTGCGCACCTTTGATGTGCTCAGGCCCAGGCGGACCAGTGACTCGGCGACGGTGACGGCCGCCGCCACCCCGTCGACGACGGGAACCCCCGTGCGTTCCACGACGCGCTCGGCGAGGCCGGCCATGCCGCCGCAGCCCAGGCAGATCACCTCCGCCCGGTCGTGTGCGACGGCGTACGCGGCCTGCTCGACGATGGCGTCCACGGCCGCCTTCTCGTCCTCCTCCAGATCCAGCACGGCGAGCCCGCTGGCCCGCACGGACGCGCAGCGCGCGCTCAGTCCGGCGGCGTGCAGACGCTCCTCGATGAGCGGGACGGTGCGGTCGAGGGTGGTGACGACGGAGTAGCTGCGGCCGAGGAACTGGGCGGTGCTCGCGGCCGCCTCGGTGATGTCGACGACGGGCACGTCGAGCAGCTCCTGCAGTCCCTCGCGGCCGTGCTCGCCGTATCCCGCCTGGATGACGGCGTCGTAGGGCCCCTCGTAGGCGAGCACCGTCTCCATCACGGCGATGGCGGCGAGGTAGCTCTCGTAGTTGCCCTCGACGGACTCCGCGCCGAACGCCGGGGTCAGCGGGACGATCTCGGTGCCGGGTGAGGCCGCGGCGGCGGCCGTGCGGCCGATGGCGTCGGTGAGGGACTGCGTGGTGTTGACGTTGACGACGAGGATGCGCATGGGTCGGCTTTCTCGGTGGTGTGGCCGGTTCGCTCGGCGGGGACGGCTCACTCGGCGGCGACGGCGATGGCCTCGCCGTCGACGTCCCGGACGAGGGCGGAGCGGTCGGAGACGACGGTGTACACGGCGGCGGCCAGGAGCGCGCCGATGAACCACGAGAACCCGGCCGCGGCGTGGAAGAAGGGCACCAGCGCGACGGTGACGGCGATCGCGGCGCTCGGCAGGAAGGCGGCGACGGCGCGCGGGTTGTAGCCCCGCCGGTAGTGGTAGTCGCCGCCGGCGTCCTCGCTGTACAGGTGGGGCACGTTCACCCGGGAGCGGCGCAGCAGCCAGTAGTCGGCCATGACGACACCGAAGAG
Organism: Streptomyces sp. NPDC028635; assembly: GCF_040637635.1. Lineage (NCBI taxonomy): Bacteria > Bacillati > Actinomycetota > Actinomycetes > Kitasatosporales > Streptomycetaceae > Streptomyces > Streptomyces sp. NPDC028635. Next base: position 57,468 of record NZ_JBEZWX010000006.1, read on the forward strand.
GGGGCCGAGGAGGGCGCCCAGGCCGCCGAGGAAGTAGTTGACGACGATCGGGCTGTTGTAGAGGTTCCAGGGCGTGATGATCAGACCGAGGACCGCGCTGACCAGGCCGGCCTTGCGGAAGTTCAGGCTGCGCGGGAACAGGTTGACCAGGGCGTAGATCGGTGCGACGAAGTTGGCCAGCAGGTTGACGGCGACGGTGAGGGCGATCAGCGCGAGGGAGGCAACGGCCAGCAGGGCCATGTTCGGGATGGTCCGCACGATGTCCGTCGGGCTGGTGATGATGTGCCCGTCGAGCTTGAACTGGGCTCCGCTGAGGATGGAGACGATCGCCGCGAAGAAGAGCATGTTCACCGGGATGCCGATGACGTTGCCGCGCACGATGGCGCCGCGGCTGCGGGCGGAGCGGGTGAAGTCGCAGAAGTTCAGCACGAACGTGCCGTAGATGACGACCCACAGCGCGGCGGCCTGGAGGACCTGGAGCCACATCGCGCCGCCGGTGAGCGGGTCGCCGTCGGAGAGCGAGATCGATCCGCCGGCGCGGAAGAACATCCAGGCGGCGAGGGCGCACATGGTGATCAGGGTGGTGGGCGCCGCGAACGCCATGTAACGGCGGATCATCTGCATGCCGTAGCTGACGATGAGGACCTGAAGGCCCCACAGCGCCAGGAAGGTGATCCAGCCGAGGGTGGACTGGCCGAGCAGGGAGTCGCCGTCCAGCCGGGCGAGACCGGGGAACATCGCGACGAGCAGGGTGCTGAGGACGGACGAGGCGAGGTAGGTCTGGATGCCGAACCAGGCGATGGCGACCAGTCCGCGCACCCCGGCCGGGATCTTCGCGCCGTGGATGCCGAAGGCGATGCGGCTCATGACCGGGAAGGGCACGCCGGTCTTGTGTCCCATGAAGCCGGAGAGGGTGAGCAGCAGGAACAGCAGCAGGGAGGCCAGCGCGAAGGCGGCCAGGATGCCCCACACGTTCAGGCCGAGCGCGAACAGCCCTAGGGCGAAGGCGTAGTTTCCGAGGCTGTGCACGTCGTTGGCCCACAGGGTGAAGACGTTGTAGGCGCCCCAGCGGCGCCCTTCCTTCTTCGTGGGGGCGAGATCGTACGTGTAGAGACCAGGGCTGGGAGTGCTGCTGGTCTCCACGTCCGACCGGTTGTCCAGCGCAGTCATACGGGACTCCGGGAGGGGGAGGGCGGGAACTTTCAGAGGTTTCCACAAAGTGGAAGGTAACTTCCGCGCCAATGAACGTAGTTTTCGCCGAAGACCACCGTCAAGGGGTGAGGAGCAACTCGCGCCAATCCGGTTATTCTCGACCAAAAAGGGCAGCGCGAAGCGCCCCTGCGGGAGACCCCGCACGGGACGATTCGCGCTGCGGAAAGGTGCCTTGACGTACCGTCAGACCGGTCGGGCCGCGCGGACGACGCGCGCCGGGCGGGTGAGGAGCGACAGGTCGGCCAGCGGGTCACCGGCCAGCAGAACGGCGTCGCCGGCGAAGCCGGGGGCCAGCCGGCCGACAGCTCCCTCGAGCCCCAGCAGCCGGGCCGCGTTCGTCGTCGCCGTGCGGATGGCGTCCAGGGGCGCCAGACCCGCGCGGTGCATCAGTACGACCTCGCCGCCGACGGGGTCGACCGCACCGCCGGAGGAGTCGGTGCCGGCGGCCAGCGGGACACCGAGCGCGTGCGCGGTCCGTACGGCCTCCTTCAGCACCGGCAGGAACGTGCGGCCCCGCTCGTCGAGCACCGGGTCCGGGTCGCCCACCATGCCCGCGATGGCGGTGAGGGTGGGCGTGAAGTACGTCCCGCGCCGTGCCATGTCGTGCAGTGTGCGTTCGGCCACGAACACCCCGTGCTCCAGCGAGCGGATGCCGGCGCGGACCGCGTCGTCGCAGCCCTTGGCGCTGTAGCTGTGGCACAGCACTCCCCGGCCGCCGCGCCGTGCGGCCGCGACGACCTCGGCGAGCTGCTCGTAGGAGTAGACCTGGGTGAGCGGGTCCTGTTCGGGCAGTCCGGCGCGCTCGTTGACCCGGGTCTTGATCACGTCGGCGCCGCGAGCGAGGTTGACCTCGACGACGCGCCGCAGCGCCTCGGCGGACCGCACGCCGTCCTTCAGCGCGGTCAGGGGCGCCAGTTCGGGGTCGGCGAGCACCGACTCGCCGAGGTCGGGGGTGACGAAGACACCCGCGGCGGTGAGCCGCGGCGCCCGGGTGGGCAGCCGGCGGGCGAGTTCGCGGACGGCGATGTCCTGGAAGAAGGTGGTGGAGCCGCTGCGGGCACTGGTGGCGCCGTGCGTGAGCGCCGTGCGCGCCTCGGCGACGGTCTGGAGGTGGATGTGGGCGTCGACCAGGCCGGGCAGCACCCAGTGACCGTGCGCGTCGAGCTGCGGCAGTCCGGCGGGGACGGACCCCGTGCCGCGGCGCCCTGCCCACCGCACCCTGCCGCCGCGGATCACGACGACGGCGTCCTCGGTGACCTCACCGGTGGCCGGGTCCAGCAGGGTGCCGCCCTCGATGACCAGGTCACCGGACGCGTCGGGTTCGGGCCGGTCCGCCGGGCGGGCGGCCGCCCCGGGCGCCGGACCGGCGAGGACGGCGGCCGTCCCGGCGAGTGCCGCGGCGCCCGCGAGGACACCTCGCCGGGTCAGCCGGCTGGGGGGCGGGGGGACGGACTCCAGACACATGGGTGGCTCCTGAGACCTGGGCGGGCGTTCAGCAGGTCCCCGTTTTGTATACCAAAATTCGGCCACGCCACAAGGGTTCTTGCCTCACAGGACAGGCGCGGTCCGGATTTTGGTATCCAATTTTTCAGGCCGCTGCGAGCACCTCCTCCGCACGTGCCGAGCACCGCCCGTCGCCGTGACCAGCGCTTCCGTCGCAACGACGAGCGCCTTCCGTCAGTGCGCGGGGCGCGTCAGCGTGGCCGTGAACTTGTAGCGGGAGCCGCGGTACACCGAGCGGACCCACTCCACCGGCCTGCCCTCCGCGTCACGGGAGTGACGGGACAGCAGCAGCATGGGCAGGCCGACGTCCGTACCGAGCAGCCCGGCCTCGCGCGGGGTCGCGAGCGAGGTCTCGATCGTCTCGTCGGCCTCCGCGAGCCGCACGCCGTACTGCTCGGCGAGGGCCGTGTACAGGGAGGTGTACTTCGCCAGGTTGCGGCGCAGCCCCGGGAAGCGGCGGTCCGGCAGATGGGTCGCCTCGATCGCCATCGGCTCGCCGCTCGCCAGCCTCAGCCGCTCCACCCGCAGCACGCGTTCACCGGTCGCGACGTCGAGCAGCCCGGCCAGCTCGACGCCGGCGCTGACATAGCCGATGTCCAGCACCCGGGAGGCCGGGCGCATGCCCTGGGCCTCCATGTCCTCGGTGTAGGAGGTCAGATCCAGCGTCCGGGACACCTTGGGGCGGGCGACGAACGTGCCCTTGCCCTGGACCCGGTCCAGCCTTCCCTCGCCGACCAGCTCCTGGAGGGCCTTGCGGACGGTGGTGCGGGACGTGCGGAAGTCCAGGGCGAGCAGGCGCTCCGCCGGCATGGGCGCGCCGGGCGGCCGCACCTCGGCCATCTCCAGCAGCCGCTTCTTGATCCGGTAGTACTTGGGCACCCGTGCGACGCCTCCGGGCCCGCCCCGTCGCTCCCCCTGGGCACTGCTGACGTCGGTACTCATGACCCGCCTTCCCGGCTCCGGTGCCCGATACGGCCGACGGCAGCGGGCCGCTCGGCGGTTCTCCGTTATAGCGAGGGATCCGGACTTGGTCTAGTCCAACCCTCGAGCACCGCAGTGTGATGCGGCCGGTGACGTTCCGGTCACGACGGACATCACCTCCTTGAACCCCCCTTGACAGCCCCATAGGTCTAGGCCAAGCTCGCGGTGCTGGTCTACACCATTGGGGCCAGGTTCCCCAGCCCACCGTGCAGGAGCGCCGTTTTCCGCAGGTCACCGCCGAGGGCGTGGGTGAGAGGTATTCCTTAGGAGGGGTGGCGTGAAGCGCAAGCTGGTTGCCGCGATCGGTATCGCGGGCATGATGATGTCCATCGCGGCGTGCGGGGGCGACAGCGACGACGGCAAGGACACCGGGCAGGACAGCTCCAAGGGCCAGACGCTGGTCGTGTGGACGATGGACGGCTCGGCCCCGGCCCAGTGGACCAAGGACGTGCAGGCGGCGTTCGAGGCGAAGACCGGCGCCAAGGTCAAGTTCGAGATCCAGAAGTGGGACGGGATCCAGCAGAAGATCACCACCGCTCTGTCGGAGTCCAACCCGCCGGACGTGATCGAGGTCGGCAACACCCAGACCCCGGCCTACGCCGCCACCGGCGGTCTCGCCGAACTCGGCGACCTGAAGCAGGAGATCGGCGCCGACTGGACTCCGTCCGTGTCCGCCTCCTCCGTGTATGAGGGCAAGCAGTACGCCGCCCCCTGGTACTTCGCGAACCGCATCGTCATCTACAACAAGAAGATCTGGGCGCAGGCCGGCATCAAGGACACGCCCAAGACGCGGGACGAGTTCTTCAAGGACCTGGAGACCATCGGCAAGAAGACCGACGCCGAGCCGATCTACATGCCCGGCCAGAACTGGTACTTCCTCGACGGCCTGATCATCGGTCAGGGCGCCGATCTGGTGAAGAAGGACGGCGACAAGTACGTCTCCAACCTCGGCGACCCGAAGGTCTCCGCGGCCATGGAGATCTACAAGAAGTACGCCTCCTACTCCAAGGCCCCCAAGGACAAGGACGAGGCCACCCCGCAGCAGGCCGAGGTGTTCGCCAAGGGCAAGACCGGGGCGTTCATCGGCATGGGCTGGGAGGCCGGCACCGCGGTCACGGCCAACAAGGCCATCGAGAAGGACCTCGGCTACTTCACCATCCCCGGCGCCAGTGCGGGCAAGCCCGAGAGCGTCTTCCTCGGCGGCTCCAACTTCGCGGTCGCCGCGGGCAGCAAGAAGCAGTCGCTGGCCAAGGAGTTCCTGAAGGTCGCCCTGTCGGACAAGTTCGAGGGCGAGCTGGCCAAGCTCAACGGCATCGTGCCGAACAAGCAGTCCCTGGAGAGCAACCTGCAGGGCAACGCCGTCGCCGAGGCCGCAGCGCCGGCCGCCGCGGCCGGTGGCACCACGCCGCTGATCCCGGAGTGGGCGGCGGTGGAGAACACCCCGAACCCGATCAAGAGCTACATGACGGCGGTGCTGAACGGCAAGGCGCCCGCGGACGCGGCCAAGGACGTCGAGTCCGAGATCAACAAGCGTCTGGGACAGAAGAACTGACGGACGGTGACGGGGGCGGCCACCGCGCCGCCCCCGGCTCCGCTTGTGTTGCTCGTACGGCCACGGAAGAGACGGCAAGCCATGCCAGTGCAGACCGAAGGCACGGACACGGCCGGGGGGCCCGGTGTCCGCAAGGTCCAGGCTCCCTCGCCCCCGCGCGACGGGGCACGCACCACCACCGCACCCGCACGCGGCCGGCGGAAGGCCGCCCCCTATCTGCTCCTGCTGCCCGCGCTGCTCGCCACCCTGATCCTGCTCGGCGTGCCCCTGGTCAAGAACGGCATGCTGTCGTTCCAGAACCTCAACCCGCGCCAGCTGATCCTCCACCTGACCGAGTGGAACGGCATCGACAACTACCGGGACGTGCTGACCGGTTCGGACTTCTGGCGGGTCGTCAAACGCTCGGTCCTGTTCACGCTCGCCAACGTCGCACTGATCATGCTGCTGGGCACCCTGACCGGCCTGCTGCTCGCCCGGCTCGGCAGGAAGATGCGGCTGCTCCTCCTGCTCGGCCTGGTGCTCGCCTGGGCGATGCCCGTCATCGCCGCGACCACCGTCTACCAGTGGCTGTTCGCCCAGCGCTTCGGTGTCGTCAACTGGGTGCTGGACAAGCTCGGCTGGCACAGCATGGCCGACTACAACTGGCTCGGCACGCAGTTCTCGACGTTCTCCGTGATCACGCTGCTGATCGTGTGGCAGTCCATCCCGTTCGTGGCGATCAACCTCTACGCCGCCACGACCACCATCCCGCGCGAACTGTACGAGGCGGCCTCCCTGGACGGCGCCGGCTCCTGGAAGAGCTTCACCTCGGTGACGTTCCCCTTCCTGCGGCCCTTCCTCTACTCCACGACCTTCCTCGAGGTCATCTGGGTCTTCAAGGCGTTCCCGCAGGTCTTCGCGATGAACGAGGGCGGCCCCGACCGGCTCACCGAGACCCTGCCGGTCTACGCGTTCGTCGAGGGCGTCGGCAACCAGCACTTCGGCATGGGCGCCGCCATCTCGTTCCTGACCGTCCTGGTCCTGCTCGCCCTCACCTCGTACTACCTGCGCATGGTGCTCAAGCAAGAGGAGGACGAGCTGTGAAGCGCTCGATCTTCGGCCGGATCTGGCCCAACGCGACCGCCGTCATCCTCTTCGTGGCCTTCGCGTTCCCCGTCTACTGGATGTTCGCCACGGCCCTGAAGCCGACCGGCGACATCATCGCCGAGGACCCGGTGTGGTTCCCCACCGACATCACGTTCGCGCACTTCGACAAGGCGGTGCACGCCGACCACTTCTGGACGCTGGTGCGCAACTCCGTCACCGTGACTGTGCTCGCGGTGCTGATGTCGCTGGTCATCGCCCTGTTCGCGTCGTTCGCCCTTGCGCGGATGCGGTTCAAGGGGCGCGGGGTGTTCGTCGTGACCTTCATGCTGGCCCAGATGGCGCCCTGGGAAGTCATGATCATCGCCAACTACATGCTGGTCCGTGACAGCGACATGCTCGACAGCCTCGTGCCGCTCACCGTCTTCTACATGATGATGGTGCTGCCGTTCACGATCCTGACGCTGCGCGGCTATGTCGCCGCCGTACCGAAGGAGCTGGAGGAGTCCGCGATGGTCGACGGCTGCACCCGCGCCCAGGCCTTCGTCAAGGTGATCTTCCCGCTCCTCGCCCCCGGCCTGATGGCCACCTCGCTGTTCGGCTTCATCACCGCCTGGAACGAGTTCCCGCTGGTCCTGATCCTCAACAAGAGCATCGAGAAGCAGACGCTCCCGCTGTGGATCTCCCAGTTCCGTACCGCCTTCGGTGACGACTGGGGCGCCACGATGGCCGCCTCGACCCTGTTCGCCCTCCCGATCCTGGTCCTCTTCGTCTTCCTGCAGCGCAAGGCCGTCAGCGGCCTCACCGACGGCGCCGTGAAGGGATAACGCCCGATGACGACATTCACCAGCACCGCGTCCGGCAGCGGTTCCGCCGCGGGCGACGCCCTCACCCGGGACGCGCTCGCCGTGCTGCAACCGGGCTTCGCCGGCACCAGCGCGCCGGACTGGGTGCGCCGCCGGCTCGGCGAGGGCCTGGTCTCCGTCGGCCTGTTCGGCCGTAACGTCACGACCGCCGAGCAGGTCCGCGAGCTGACCGCGCAGCTGCGGGCGGAGCGCGACGACGTGCTGGTCGCGATCGACGAGGAGAGCGGCGACGTCACCCGTCTGGAGGTGCACACCGGCTCCTCCTTCCCCGGCAACAACGCCCTCGGCGCGGTCGACGACACCGAACTGACCCGGCGCGTGGCCCGCGAGCTCGGCCGCCGGCTCGCCGCGTGCGGGGTCACCTTCAACTGGGCGCCGTCCGCCGACGTCAACGCCAACCCCGACAACCCGGTGATCGGCGTGCGCTCCTTCGGCGCCGACCCCGACCTGGTGTCCCGGCACACCGCGGCCTACGTCGAGGGCCTGCAGTCGGTGGGCGTCGCGGCGTGCACCAAGCACTTCCCCGGCCACGGCGACACCGGTGTCGACTCACACCTCGCCCTGCCGCGCATCGACGTCGGCGCGGACACGCTGCACGCCCGGGAACTGGCGCCCTTCCGGGCGGCGATCGCGGCAGGCACGCGCGCGGTGATGAGCGCCCACATCCTGGTGCCCGCCCTGGACCCGGAGCACCCGGCCACCCTCTCCCGGCCGATCCTGACCGACCTGCTGCGCGGCGAACTCGGCTACCGGGGCCTGATCGTCACCGACGGCATGGAGATGCGCGCCATCTCGGGGACGTACGGCATCGAGCGGGGCACCGTCCTGGCTCTCGCGGCGGGCGCGGACGCGATCTGCGTCGGGGGCGGGCTGTGCGACGAGGACATCGTGCTGCGGCTGCGGGACGCGCTGGTCGCCGCCGTCCGCTCCGGCGAGCTGCCCGAGGAGCGGCTGGCCGACGCGGCCGCCCGGGTGCGGGAGCTGGCCGGGTGGACCGCGAAGGCGGCCCGCGAGACGGATCCGGGCGAGGCGTCCGACGCGGAGATCGGACTCAGCGCCGCCCGCCGCGCGGTGACCGTGACGCGGGGTGCGGCCGATGCGGGCCCGGTGACCGAGCCGGTGTACGTGGCGACGTTCAGCCCGACGCCCAACATCGCCGTCGGCGACGAGACACCGTGGGGTGTGGGCGCCGAGCTGGCCCGCCTGCTGCCCGGCACCGCGACCGGTGTGTTCACCGGTGACGGCGCCGGCGAGGCGGCGCTCGCCGCGGCGCGGGGCCGGCGGCCGGTGGCCGTGGTGCGCGACGAGCACCGGCACGCGTGGATGGGGTCCGCCCTGGACACCCTGCTCGCCGCCCGCCCCGACACGATCGTGGTCGAGATGGGCGTCGCCCAGGCGGCCCCGCGCGGCGCCGTGCACCTCGCCACCCACGGCGCGGCCCGGGTGTGCGCGATCGCGGCGGCGGAACGGATCACCGGGGCCTGACCGGCCGCCCGCGAACGGAACAGGGCGGGGGCGGGCGGCAACGGCCCCCGTCCCCGCCCCGACAGCACGGCCGTACGGCGGCGGAGCGCTCAGGCCGCCGCCGTACGGCCGTCCGACGCGCTCACCGGGGGCAACCGCTCGTCCGGCGCGCCCGTTCGGCTCGTTCGGTCGTCGGGCGCGCCCGTTCGGCCCGTTCGGTGGTCCGGCGCGCTCGCCGGAGACGGCCGGTCGTCCGGCGCGCTCGCCTGAGACGGCCGGCCGTCCGGCGCGCTCGTGCGGTGGATCGGTGCGTCGGTCGCCGTCAGCGGTACCCCCGTGCCGCCGCGGCGCGCGGCGACGATCTCCGCGGCGATGGACAGCGCGGTCTCCTCGGGCGTACGGGCGCCGAGGTCGAGGCCGATCGGGGAACGCAGCCGGGCCAGTTCCCGGTCGCCCAACCCGGCCTCCCGCAGCCGCCGTTCGCGGTCGTCGTGGGTTCGGCGCGAGCCCATCGCACCGACGAACGCGACCGGCATCCGCAACGCCACGGTCAGCAGAGGTACGTCGAACCGGGCGTCGTGGGTGAGCACGCACAGCACCGTACGCGGATCGGTGCGGGTGGACTGCAGATAGCGGTGCGGCCAGTCGACGACGACCTCGTCGGCATCGGGGAACCGGGCCGCGGTGGCGAAGACCGGGCGGGCGTCGCACACGGTGACGTGATAGCCGAGGAACTTGCCGACCCTGACCAGGGCGGCGGCGAAGTCGACCGCACCGAAGACGATCATCCGGGGCGGCGGCACGGTCGACTCGACGAGCAGGGTGAGCCCGCCCGGGCAGTGCGTCCCGTCCTCGGCGAGCTCGACGGTGCCGGTCCGGCCGGCCTCCAGCAGGGCGTGGGCCTGCGCGGCCGCCGTACGGTCCAGTTCCGGGTGGCCGCCGAGGGTGCCGCGGGCCGTGCCGTCGCCGTGGACCAGCAGGGCGTGGCCGAGCAGGTCGGCCGGGCCGCGGGCGACCCGGGCCAGGGCGACCGGCTCACCGCGTCCGGCGGCGGCGAGCGCCGGTCCCAGCGCCGCCCGGTCCGCGTCCCGCGCGCGGACCGGTGTGACCAGGACGTCGATCACGCCGCCACAGGTCAGCCCGACGGCGAAGGCGTCCTCGTCGTCGTATCCGAAGCGTTCGAGGACGCTTCGGCCGTCGGCCAGCGCCTGCACGCACAGCTCGTACACCGCGCCTTCGACACAGCCACCGGAGACCGACCCGATCACGGTGCCGTCGCCGTCGACCGCCAGCGCCGCGCCGGGGCCGCGCGGGGCGCTGCCGCCCACGGCGACGACCGTGGCGACGGCGAAGTCGCGGCCCTCCTCGGCCCAGCGGTGCAGCTCGGCGGCGATGTCAAGCACGCGACCCCTCTCCCTGGATGACCTGGATGACGCGGTCGGGCCGGATCGGCAGATGGCGCTGGCGCACGCCGGTGGCGTGCCAGACGGCGTTGGCGACCGCGGCCGCCGCTCCGACGATGCCGATCTCGCCGACGCCGCGGATGCCGACGGGGTCGTCGGGGTCGACGTCCTCGATCCAGTCGGCCTCGACCAGGGGAACGTCGGCGTGGGTGGCGACGTGGTAGCCGGCGAGGTCCGCGCCGACGACCCCGCCCGAGGCCCGGTCGCGGGCGGCCTCCTCGTGCAGGGCCATGGACAGGCCCCAGATCATGCCGCCGACGAGCTGGTTGCGCGCGGTGAGCGGATTGACGATCCGGCCGGCGGAGAAGATGCCGAGCATGCGCCGCACGCGCACCTCGCCCGTGGTGACGTCCACGGCGACCTCGGCGAACTGGGCGCCGAAGGAGTGCCGTTCGCTCGGTGTGAGGGCGCCGACGGCGTCGGTGGTGTCGGCGCGCGCGGTGATGCCCTCCGGCGGGACGCCGGTGCCGAGGGCGAGCCGTTCGCGCAGTTCGGCGGCCGCCGCGGTGACCGCCCACGCCCAGGAGCGGGTGCCCATGGACCCGCCGGCGATCCACGCCCGCCCGAGGTCGCTGTCGCCGATGAGCACCCTCACCCGGTCCGGCGTCGCCTCGAGGGCGTCGGCGGCGATCAGGGTCAGTGCCGTGCGGGCGCCGGTGCCGATGTCGGCGGCGTTGATCCGCACGGTGAAGGTGCCGTCGGCCTCGGCGGTCACGGCCGCCGTGGAGGGGGCGGACCCGGCCGGGAAGGAGGCGGCCGCCGTGCCGGTGCCGAGCAGCCAGCGTCCCTCGCGGCGCAGGCCGGGGCGCGGGTCGCGGTCGGCCCAGCCGAACCGGCGGGCGCCTTCCTCGAAGCAGGCGATCAGGTGGCGGCTCGCGAACGGCAGCCCGGACACGGGTCCGGCCTCGGGTTCGTTGCGCACCCGCAACTCGACAGGATCGAGGCCGAGTTGTTCGGCGAGCTCGTCGAACGCCGACTCCAGGGCGAACGAGCCGGGTGCCTCGCCGGGCGCGCGCATCCAGGTCGGGGTCGGCACGTCGAGCCGTACGATCCGGTTGGCCGTGTGGTGGGCGTCGGCGTCGTACATCACCCGGGACGGTCCGGCGCCGGGCTCGACGAACTCGTGCACCGTCGAGGTGACGCTGAGGCAGCTGTGCTCCAGGGCGCGCAGCCGCCCGTCCGGGCCGGCGCCGAGCCGGACCCGCTGCCGGGTCGGGCTGCGGTAGCCGGCCAGCGAGAACATCTGACGCCTGGTCAGGACGACGCGTACGGGACGGTGGAGGGCGGTGGCGGCGAGCGCGGCGGCCACCTGGTGGGCGCGCACCCCCTTGCTGCCGAAGCCGCCGCCGACATGCTCGGAGCGGACGTGCACCGAGGCGGGGTCGAGGGAGAAGAGCAGCGCGAGTTCGTGCGCGACCCACATGGTGCCCTGGTTGGAGTCGACGATCTCGAGCCGGCCACCGTCCCAGTGCGCGGTCGCCGCGTGCGGCTCCATCATCGCGTGGTGCTCTTCGGGGGTGGTGTACTCGGCGTCCACGACCGCCTCGGAGGCGGCGAGTTCGGCGGCGAGGTCGCCCTTCTCGGCGGGCGTGTGGGCCTGCGGGCCGTAGGCGTCGGCGCCCGCGTGCGTGAAATCGACGTCGTGCGGCTGCTGTTCGTAGTGCACGACGAGTGCTTCGGCGGCTTCCCTGGCCTGCTCGGAGGTCTCGGCGACGACGAGCGCGACCGGCCAGCCCAGATGGGGCACACGGTCGTGCTGGAAGAGCGCGGACGTGCGGTCCGGAGTGCCGAGCAGGCCGGTGTACTCGGTGTCCAGGCGCGCGGCGTTGCCGTGGTGCAGGACGGTGAGCACGCCGGGCATCGCCAGCACGGGGCCGGTGTCGATCGAGGTGATACGGCCCCGCGCGACGGACGAGGTGACCAGCCAGCCGTGGGCGAGGTCGGCGAAGGGGATCTCGCCGGCGTAGCGGGCCGCGCCGGTGACCTTGGCGCGGCCCTCGACGCGGGTGTGGGCGGTGCCGACGGACCGCGGGGTGGTGGCGGGGGTGGTCGTGGTCATCGGGCGGTCTCCTCGGCGAGTTCGGCGAGCACCGCCACCACGAGGTTGCGCATGAGGGTCACCTTGTATCCGTTGTCGGGCAGCGGAGCGGCCGCGGCCAGTTCGGCGTCGGCGGCCGCGGCGAAGGCGTCGGGGCCGGCGGGAGCGTCGATCAGCGCGCGTTCGGCGGTGCGGGCCCGCCAGGGCCGGGGGGCGACGGCGCCGAGGGCGATGCGTACGTCGTGCACGACGCCGTCGCGGACGTCGAGCGCGGCGGCGATCGAACCGATCGCGAAGGCGTACGAGGCCCGTTCACGCACCTTGCGGTAGCGGGAGTGGGCGGCGACCGGCGCGGGCGGCAGGGTGACGGCGGTGATCAGCGCGCCGGGAGGCAGCGCGGTCTCGCGGTGCGGGGTGTCGCCGACGGGCAGGTAGAGGTCGGCGAGCGGGATCTCGCCCGGTCCGTCGGCGGTGGTGTAGGACACGACGGCGTCGAAGGCGGCCAGGGCCACGGCCATGTCCGAGGGGTGGACGGCGACGCAGTGCTCGGAGGCGCCCAGGACGGCGTGGTTGCGGTGCTCACCGGTGCGGGCGGGACAGCCGCTGCCGGGAAGGCGCTTGTTGCACGGCTGGGTGACGTCGGTGAAGTAGGCGCAGCGGGTGCGCTGGAGGAGGTTCCCGCCGACCGTCGCCATGTTGCGCAGCTGCCCGGAGGCGCCGGCCAGCACGGCCTGGGCGAGGGCCGGGTAGCGGCTGCGCACCTCGGGGTGGGCGGCGAGGTCGCTGTTGGTGACGGTGGCGCCGATGCGCAGGCCGCCTCCGGGCGTCGACTCGACGTCGTCCAGAGGGAGTTCGCGGATGTCGACGAGACGGCCGGGGCGTTCGACGCCGGTCTTCATCAGGTCGACGAGATTGGTACCGCCGCCGAGGTAGCGGGCGTCGGGGTCGGTGCCGAGCAGGGCGACGGCGCCGGCGACGTCCGCGGCGCGCTGGTAGCCGAACTCCTTCATGCCGCCGCCTCCTCGTCACCGGTGGACTGCTCCCGGTCACCTGTGGACTGTTCCTGCGCGGCGCGGGTGATCGCCTGGACGATGGAGACGTAGGCCGCGCAGCGGCACAGGTTGCCGCTCATCCGCTCGCGGATCTCCTCGGGCGTGAGCGGTGGCGGTCCCGCTTCGGGCCGTATGTCGCCGGTGGCGGCACTGGGCCAGCCGCGGGCGTGCTCGTCGATCATCGCGACGGCGGAGCAGATCTGGCCGGGGGTGCAGTAGCCGCACTGGTAGCCGTCGAGGTCGAGGAAGGCCTGCTGGACGGGGTGCAGGTGCTCGCCGTCGGCCAGCCCCTCGATCGTGGTGATCTCCCGGCCCTGGGCCGCCACCGCGAGCTGCAGGCAGGCCACGGTGCGCCGCCCGTCGACCAGGACGGTGCAGGCGCCGCACTGTCCCTGGTCGCAGCCCTTCTTCGTGCCGGTGAGATCCAGGCGCTCGCGCAGGGCGTCGAGCAGGGTGGTGCGGTGATCGACGGACAGCGTGTGCTTCTCGCCGTTGATGTGCAGGGTGACGTCGCTGTGGGTGGGCGACGGGGCTGTGGCCATGGTCGAGCCTTCTTTCACGAAGAGCAGGCGGGGGCCTCACCGGGGAGGGGGCACAGTCCTTCCCGGGAAGCGGTTTCCGTGGAGGCGATTTCCGTGAGAAGCGGTTTCCGAGAGGTGGCGCGGGAGCGTCGGAGCGGGTCGCGAGCGGCGGCGGGAGGGCGGTCGACGGAGCGGGCTGAGGAGACGTCGGTGCAGGCAGGCGCTATGGTGACGGTGGCGCTAACCGGACAGCTGTCCACTAGACCATCCGAACCTAACGGACAGCTGTCCGCTTAGCAAGGCCGGGTTCGCGCCCCGGACCCGTGAGGAGGACCAGTGCAGCCGAACAAGGAGGCGCCCGGCGCGCCCCGCCGCTCCGACGCCCAGCGCAACCGCGAGCGCATCCTGCAGGTCGCCCTGGCCGAACTCACCCGCGACGCCGACGCCCCGTTGAGCCGGATCGCCAAGGAGGCGGGCGTCGGACAGGGCACCTTCTACCGCAACTTCCCGAGCCGGGAGGCGCTCGTCCTGGAGGTCTACCGGCACGAGATGCGGCAGGTCGCCGACAGCGCGGACGAGCTGCTGCGCGACCATGCCCCGGAGCGGGCGCTGCGCGTCTGGATGGACCGTCTGGCCCGGTTCGCGATGACCAAGGCGGGCCTCGCGGACGCCCTGCGCCAGGCCGCCGGCGCGCCGGGCGCCCCGCAGAAGCCGGCTCCCACCGCCCTGGCCGAGGCGGCCGAGCGCCTGCTGCGCGCCGGCGAGCGGGCCGGCACCATCCGCCCCGGGGTGAGCTCGGACGACTTCCTGCTCGCCATCGCCGGGCTGTGGCAGGTGGGGCCCGACGAGGACGGCCGGGCCCGCGCCGCCCGCCTGCTGGACCTCGTCATGGACGGACTGCGTTCCGGGGCTCCCGGGACATCTGTGCTAGGCTGAATGCGTTGCAGTTTTGGTACCCATGACTTTGTGCGCGCCTGACGGTCTGTGACCTTCAGGCGCGTTGTGTTGCCGGGGTCTCTCCGGTGTCCGGATTTCTCCGGATGGGGTCATTGCGGCGACCGGGTCCTCCGCACGGTGCGGGGGCGCCCGTCACACCCCATGCAGAGGAGAAAAACATGGCCAGCGGCACCGTGAAGTGGTTCAACTCGGAAAAGGGCTTCGGCTTCATCCAGCAGGACGGCGGCGGCCCGGACGTGTTCGCGCACTACTCGAACATCGCCACCCAGGGCTTCCGTGAGCTCCAGGAAGGCCAGCGGGTGACCTTCGAGGTCACGCAGGGCCAGAAGGGCCCGCAGGCGGAGAACATCCTCCCGGCCTGACGCCCACGCCTTTGAAGGGCCCGCACCCACTCCGGGTGCGGGCCCTTCGGCGTACCGGCGCGAAACCTCGTGCACGCCTCTTGACCCCCGGCGGTTACCGACCAGTAGGCTCGCGCCGCCACCCCCTCACACCGGTACCCCTCCCCATACCGCTCCTGTGAGGCCCCCCAGTGAACAGACCGTTCATGACCGCCGCGAACAGACCGTTCGTGACCGCCGCCCTGGCCGCCGTCGTCGCTCTGCTCGCCGCGATGACCGCCGTCCCCGCCCAGGCGTCGACCGCCTCCACCTTCACCTCCGCCGGCAGCAACCCCGTCCTCTTCGTGCACGGCTACACCGGGGACGGCAGCAACTGGAACACCATGGCCGGCCGCTTCCGCGCCGACGGCTGGCCGTCCTCCTACCTCGACCAGTGGACCTACGACTGGCACCAGTCGAACACCACGACCGCCCAGCAGCTCTCCGCCGAGGTCGACCGGCTGCTCGCGGCCACCGGCGCCACGAAGGTGGACATCGTCAGCCACTCCATGGGCGGGCTGTCCTCCCGTTCCTACCTGAAGAACTTCGGCGGGACCGGCAAGGTCGACGCCTGGGTGTCCCTGGGCGGCCCCAACCACGGCACCGACAGCGCGAACACCTGCTTCGACCCGTCCTGCACCGAGATGCGCGCCGGCTCCGACTTCCTCGCCGCCCTGAACGCCGGCGACGAGACTCCGGGCTCCCCCCGGTACGCGACCTGGTGGTCGCCCTGCGACACCGTGATCAACCCCGACAGCTCCGTCGCCCTCTCCGGAGCGACCAACACCCGGACGGCCTGCCTGAGCCACACCGGCCTGCTCTCGGACGCCACCGTCTACGCCCAGATCAGGGACATGATCAACTCCTGACGGCAGGCGGGGCGGAAGGCGCCCGCGGGCACCTTCCGCCCTCCCGTCCCCCGAGCTCTCGCTCCGCGGCAGTACGGACGGCCAACCGCCGGCGCAGGCCGCCTCGACGGCAGTCGAGCAGACCCCGCTGCCCGCGTCACCCCCCTCAACGGCAGTCGAGCAGGCCCGCCTTGCGCTTGGCGTCCAGGATCCGGCGTACGGCGGCGTCGACCTTGGCCCGGAACGAGGCGTCCTGCCGCATACGGGCCTGGAGGGCCTGCGCCATCGGGGGCACGGTGCTCGGCCGCACCGTGAGGACCATGTCTCCCCCGGCCTCGACGAAGTTCACGGCCCGCTGACCGGGCGTGAACGAGCGGACCGCGACCGCGTTCCCGAGGTCGTCCGAGATGACCACGCCCTTGAAGCCCAGTTGGCCGCGCAGCAGGTGACCGATGACCGTCGGCGAGAAGGCCGCCAGGTGCCCCGGGTCGATCCTGCTGTAGATGGCCGACGAGATCATCACGAAGGGTGCCCCGGCCCGGATCCCCGCCCGGAAGGGCGTGAGGCTCGAACTGGTGCTGGTCGTCACGGAGTCCACGACATGGGCGGTGGTGTCGGTGTTCCCGATCACCCGGCCCAGGCCCGGGAAGTGCTTGAGCGTGATCAGGACGCCGGACTGCGCGAAACCGGCGGCGAAGGCGCCGGTGTGGGTGGTCACGGTGTCCGCGGTGTGGCCGTACTCCCGGTGGAAGGAGCCGATGGGGATGTTACGGGTGCCCAGGGATGCCGGGACCACGTCGGCGACCGGGGCCAGATTCAGGTCCACACCGGCGGCCTTGAGCTGCCCGGCCCACACGGCGGCCTGCGTACGCAGCGTTCCCGTCGGCCAACTGCCTTGGGTCAGGCCGCTCGGCATGGCGGAGAAACCGGGGCCCTTGAGCACCTGCACCTGGCCGCCTTCCTGGTCGGTCGAGACCAGGAGGCCGACCTGCCGGCCGGCGACCCGGTCCGCCTGGCCCCGGAGACCGTCGACGAGCTTTCTGGTGGCCGTCGTACCCGCGGTGCTGCGGCCGGTCAGCATGACGGAGCCCACGTGGTTGGCCCGGAGCGTGGCCAGCTGGGCCTGGTCGGCGCCGGTGGCGGGGATGCCCCCCATGAGGAGCTGTCCGGCCTTCTGCGCCGCGGTCATGGCGGACAGGTAGCGGTCGGTGCAGGCCGGGGCGGACGCCGACGGCGCCGCGGAGGCCGACGGCGCCTCTCTCGGCGTGGACGGGGGCGTACCGGTGCCGGTACGGCTGGGCGCCGGGCTGACGCCGGTCGGGGCGGGTGTGCCCGGACCGGAGGTGACGGACCGGGGGGAGTCGGCTCTCGCCCCGGGTGTGGACGACGCACCACAGCCTGTGACGGCGAGCGCCAGGGTGACCAGCGAAACTCCGGTGCGCAGGGCTGTGCCGCGGCGGCCCGTGGGCCGCTGCCGGACGCGTAGTGTCATGTTTTCGTCTCCCGGCCTGGACCAGTCCGGGCCGCCTCCGGCCGCGTGCTGCGTCGCCGCCTCCGGCCGGGGCTGCGCAGCCGCTTCCACACGGCGAGCCCGGCTTGCTGCCTCCGTCACACCGTACGCTGCCGGGGGTGCGTTCGCCCCCCGGCGGGTGTCTACCCCAGGAACGACAACCGCACCTGCCGGTGCGGGTTGTCCTTGTTCGTGTCGACCAGGCACACCGACTGCCAGGTGCCCAGCTCCAGCCGGCCGGCGACGACGGGGAGCGTGGCGTGGGGCGGAACGAGGGCCGGCAGGACGTGGTCGCGGCCGTGGCCGGGGCTGCCGTGGCGGTGCTGCCAGCGGTCGTCGGCGGGCAGCAGAGTGTGCAGCGCGGCGAGGAGGTCGTCGTCGCTGCCGGCGCCCGTCTCGATCACGGCGATCCCGGCCGTCGCGTGCGGCACGAACACGTTGAGCAGGCCGTCGCGGCCGGCGGCCGCCTCGCGCAGGAAGGACTCGCAGTCGCCGGTGAGGTCGACGACGGCCTCCCGGGAACCGGAGGACACGTTCAGCACTCGGGTGGTGAAGGCATCGGACATGGGGTCATCCTCACCCATCGCCGCGCTTTCATGCCGAATGAACCGCCCGCCTGATGGAACCGCCGTCCAGTCGGCGAGACGCCCGTTGACCTCGGCATGCCGGCTGGATACGTTCGTGCGCATGTTGCGTACAGCCCTGCTCACCACGCGCGGTCACATCGACCTGCTGCGGGTGGCCTCCGCCGCGTGTCGCCGCGGCTGCTGACGCCTTCTCACCTCGCCACCGCCTGACGCTCCGCTGAAGCGGAGCGCCGAGTCAGGCGCGCCCGCGCACACCTCCCTGCCGCCTCACCGCTGCCTGCCCTGGAGCACCCATGAGCATCAGCCATGCCCCACCCAGCTCTGTAGAAACGGATATTTCCGGCATATCCGTCGACTCAGCCCCACTCGACCTCGTCCCCCTCGTCCCCTCCTCCTCCCGGCGCACCCGAGTGCCCCGCTGGCTGCGCCGCACCGCCGGACCGCTCCTGCTGCTGGCGCTCTGGCAACTGGCCAGCGCGACGGGCGCGTTGCCCGCCGACGTGCTCGCCTCCCCGGGGCGCATCGCGCAGGTCGGCCGGGATCTGGTCGCCGACGGCTCGCTTCCCTCGGCGATGGGGACGTCCCTCCAGCGCGTCGCCGCCGGACTGCTGCTCGGCGCGGTCGTCGGTACCGGACTCGCCCTGCTCTCCGGGCTGTTCCGGATCGGCGAGGACCTCGTCGACGCGCCGGTGCAGATGCTGCGGACCGTGCCGTTCGTCGGTCTCATCCCGTTGTTCATCATCTGGTTCGGCATCGGCGAGGCCCCGAAGATCGCGATCATCACGCTGGGCGTGACCTTCCCGCTCTACCTCAACGTGTACGCCGGGATCCGCGGGGTGGACGCCCAGCTGATCGAAGCCGGTGAGTCCCTCGGCCTCTCGCGCCGGGGGCTCGTGCGGCATGTGGTGCTGCCGGGCGCGCTGCCCGGGGCGATGACCGGACTGCGCTACTCCCTCGGCATCGCCTGGCTCGCCCTGGTCTTCGCCGAGCAGGTCAACGCCGACTCCGGCATCGGGTTCCTGATGGTGCAGGCGCGCGACTTCCTGCGCACCGACGTGATCGTGGTCTGCCTCGTCGTCTACGCCTTCCTCGGCCTGCTCGCCGACTTCGTCATCCGTTCCCTCGAAAGGCTGCTGCTGCAATGGCGACCGACGTTCACGGGCCGCTGACCGCGCGCTCGGCGATCCGCGTCGAGGGGCTCACCCGCTCCTTCGACGGCCGCAAGGTCATCGACGACCTGCGTCTGGATGTGGCCCCCGGCGAGTTCGTCGCCCTGCTCGGGCGCAGCGGCTGCGGCAAGTCCACCCTGCTGCGCATCCTCGCCGGCCTCGACCGCGACATCGAGGGCACCGTGCTGGTGCCGCGCCGCAAGGCCGTCGCCTTCCAGGCGCCCCGGCTGATGCCGTGGAAGAAGGTGTGGCGCAACGTCCTGCTCGGACTGCCGGGCAAGCCCGAACGGGCGCTGGCGGACAAGGCGCTGGAGGAGGTCGGCCTCGGCCATCGCTCGGACGCCTGGCCCAAGACGCTCTCCGGAGGCGAGGCCCAGCGCGCCTCGCTCGCCCGCGCCCTGGTGCGCGAGCCCGATCTGCTGCTGCTGGACGAGCCCTTCGGCGCGCTCGACGCGCTGACCCGCATCAAGGCCCAGCGCCTGGTCGGCGAGTTGTGGCAGCGGCGCGGCTGCGCGGTGCTGCTCGTCACGCACGATGTCGAGGAGGCGGTCCTGCTGGCCGACCGCGTCCTGGTCATGGACGACGGTGTCATCGCGCACGAGCACCGCATCGGTCTCGACCGTCCCCGTGACATCACCGACCCGCGCTTCGCCGAACTGCGCGCCGCGCTCCTGGAACGACTCGGCGTCGACACCGCCGCCGAAGCCGCCTGAACCACGCTCCCTCTCCCGACCACGTCCCAGAACGGAACCCTGATGCGACGACGTCTCGTCCCCGCCGCGCTGCTCCTGCCCCTCGCACTCCTGCTCTCCGCCTGCGGCGGCACCTCCGCCGCGCAGACGGGCGGTGGCGGCACCGACGGCAAGGGCTCCCTGACCCTGAACGTCGGTGACCAGAAGGGCGGTTCCGAGGCCGTCCTGCGCGCGGCCGGCGAACTCAAGGACCTCGACTACAAGATCAAGTGGTCCACCTTCACCTCCGGCCCCCCGCTGCTCGAGGCCGTCAACGCCCGCGCGGTCGACATCGGGGGCGTCGGCAACACCCCACCGGTGTTCGCGGCCGGCGCCGGGTCGAAGATCACGGTGGTGGCGGCCTGGCACGGCACGTCGAAGGGCGACACCATCCTGGTGCCGAACGACTCGAAGCTGAGCAGCCCCCAGCAGCTCAAGGGGCACTCCGTCGCCGTGGCGCAGGGCTCTTCCGCGCACTACCAGCTGGTCGCCTCGCTGCGGAAGGCCGGGCTCACCCTCGGCGACGTGCACGTCAAGTATCTCCAGCCCGCCGACGCGCTGGCCGCGTTCACCTCCGGCAAGGTCGACGCGTGGGCGGTGTGGGACCCGTACTCCTCCCAGGTGCTCCAGGGCAAGCAGGGGCGGGTGCTGACCACCGGGGACGGCATCACCAACGGGCTGACGTTCCAGGTCGCCGCGCCGGCCGCACTGAAGGACACGAAGAAGGCCGCCGCGATCAAGGACTTTCTGCAGCGGCTGCGGCGGGCCCAGGACTGGGTGTCCGCGCATCCCGAGGAGTGGGCCAAGGTGTGGGCGAAGGACACCGGGCTGCCCTACGAGGTGGCGCTGGCCGCTGTGCAGCGCACCTACGGAACCCGGGTTCCGGTCGCCGTCGACGGGCCGCTGATCGCCTCCGAGCAGCAGATCGCGGACACCTTCGCCGGTCTGAAGCTGATCCCGCGGAAGGTGGACTTCGGCGCCTTCACCGACACCCGGTTCAACGGCACCCTGCCGGCGTCGACGTCGGCGCCCCGCCCCTCGAAGGAGTCCTGAGATGACCGTCCGACTGCACTGGTTCCTGCCGACGGGCGGGGACGGCCGGACCCTGGTGGACCGGCACGCCTACGGCCCGGACACAACCGGCAGGGTCAGCGGGGTGCGTGCGCCCGACCTGGACTACCTCGCGCAGATCGCCAAGGCGGCCGAACGCCTCGGCTTCGAGGCGGTGCTGACGCCGACCGGCACCTGGTGCGAGGACGCCTGGCTGACCACCGTGGCCCTCGCCCAGCACACCGAGCGGCTGAAGTTCCTGGTGGCGTTCCGGCCGGGGCTGCTGTCACCGACGCTGGCCGCGCAGATGGCGTCGACCTACCAGCGGCTGACGGGCGGGCGGCTGCTGCTCAACGTGGTCACCGGTGGCGACTCGACCGAGCAGCGGCGGTTCGGCGACCGGCTCGGCCACGACGGGCGCTACGCGCGCACCGACGAGTTCCTGTCCGTGGTGCGCGGGGTGTGGCGTGGCGGACCGTACGACTTCCGGGGCGAGCACTACCAGGTCGACGGCGCTCTCACCGCGCTGCCGCCCGACCCGGTGCCGCAGCTGTTCTTCGGCGGGTCCTCTCCGGCCGCCGGGCCGGTCGCGGCCCGCCACGCGGACGTGTACCTGACCTGGGGCGAGCCTCCGGCCCAGGTGAAGGAGAAGATCGACTGGATCCGTGGCCTGGCGGAGCGGGAGGGGCGCACCGTCCGGTTCGGGATCCGGCTGCACACGATCTCCCGGGATTCGGCCGCCGAGGCGTGGGCGACGGCGAACCAGCTGCTCGACGACCTCGACGCGGACACGGTCGCGGCCGCGCAGGCGGCGCTGGGGCGCAGCGAGTCGGTCGGGCAGCAGCGGATGCTGGCCCTGCACGGGGGTTCGCGGGACAAGCTGGAGATCCACCCCCATCTGTGGGCGGGGGTCGGGCTGGTCCGCGGGGGTGCGGGGACGGCGCTGGTCGGCAGCCACGCCGAGGTCGCCGACCTGATCGAGGAGTATCACGCGCTGGGCGTGGAGCACTTCGTGCTGTCCGGCTATCCGCACCTGGAGGAGGCGTACTGGTTCGGGGAGGGGGTGATACCGGAGCTGGCGGCGCGGGGGCTGCTGGCGGGCGCGGCGGCGGCGCCCGACGCACGGGTGCCGCTGGCGGTGGCGAGCGGGCGGTAGGGCGTACCGGGTGCAGGGAAGATCCACGCTTCCGGGCCGCTCGGAGAAGATCCACGCTTCCGGGCCGCTGGGAGAAGATCCACGCATCCGGACCGTCCGGCGAAGATCCACGCGGGGCAGGTCCGGGGAAGATCCACGGCCGTGCGGGCGTTGGTAGAAACGTGAACGAACTGCGCGAGGTCGAGGTCGTCGTCGTGGGCGCGGGGCAGGCGGGTCTGGCCGGCGCCTACCACCTGCGCCGCACCGGTTTCGCACCGGAGCGGGACTTCGTGGTGCTGGACCACTCCCCCGGCCCCGGCGGCGCGTGGCAGTTCCGGTGGCCGTCGCTGACGTACGGCAAGGTGCACGGGATGCACGCGCTGCCCGGTATGGAACTGACCGGAGCGGACCCGGCGCGGCCGTCGTCGCAGGTGATCGGCGAGTACTTCGCGGCGTACGAGCGCGCCTTCGATCTGCGGGTGCGGCGCCCGGTGGACGTTTCGGCCGTGCGGGAGGGGCCGGACGGGCGGCTGCTCGTCGAGACCTCCGACGGCGTGTGGGCGACGCGCGCCCTGATCAACGCCACCGGCACCTGGGACCGGCCGTTCTGGCCGCGCTACCCCGGGCAGGAGACCTTCCGCGGGCAGCAGGTGCACACGGCGCGGTACCCGGGGCCTCAGTGGTTCGCCGGGCGGCGCGTCGTGGTGGTGGGCGGGGGCGCCTCCGGCACCCAGCACCTGCTGGAGCTGGCCCCCGGTGCCGCGGCCACCACCTGGGTCACCCGGCGGCCGCCGGTGTTCCGCGAGGGCCCCTTCGACCAGGAGGCGGGCCGTGCGGCGGTCGCGCTGGTGGAGGAGCGGGTGCGGCAGGGGCTGCCGCCGCGCAGTGTCGTGTCGGTCACCGGGCTGCCGCTGAACGACGCGGTACGGCAGGGCATCGCCGACGGCGTCCTGGACCGGCAGCCGATGTTCGACCGGATCACCTCGGACGGCGTGGAGTGGCGGGACGGGCGGCGGGTGGAGGCGGACGTCATCCTGTGGGCGACGGGGTTCCGCCCGGCGATCGACCACTTGGCACCGCTGCGGCTGCGCGAGCCGGGCGGCGGGATCCGCGTCGAGAGCACGCGCGCCGTCGCCGATCCGCGCATCCACCTGGTCGGTTACGGCCCGTCGGCCAGCACCATCGGCGCGAACCGGGCCGGACGCGCGGCCGTACGGGACATCCGGCGGCTGCTGGCGCGGCGGGACCCGGAGCCGGTGGCGGCCTGACGTCCCGGGCCCGGCCCCCATCGCTCAGTGCCCGGCGGCCCGCTGCGCGCGGTTGAACTCGGCGACGTTGCGCTGGTGTTCGGCGTAGTCGGCGGTGAAGCGGGTGTCGCCGGGCTTGACCGTGACGAAGTACAGCCAGTCGCCCGGCGGCGGGTTGATCGCCGCCCGCATCGCGTCGGCGCCCGGGTTGTCGATCGGCGTGGGGGGCAGACCCATGCGCTGGTAGGAGTTGTAGGGGCTGTCCAGGCGGGTGTCGGCGGTCGTCGTGCGCAGGGTGGAGCGGCCGAGCGCGTAGTTGAGGGTGGAGTCCATCTGCAGCGGCATGCCCCGCTCCAGCCGGTTGAAGACGACCCGGGCCACCTTGCCCATGTCCTCCTTGGTCGCGGCCTCGGCCTGCACGATGCTGGCGATGGTGACCGCCTGGTAGGCGTTCATCGCGTTGCGCTGGGCGCCGGCGGCGACGGGGGCGCCGTTGAACCTGCGGTTCGCGGTGTCGACCATCGCCGCGAGCACCTGCTCCGGCGTCGTCGTGTCCTTGTCGCCCAGCGGGTACGTCGCCGGGTAGAGGTAGCCCTCCGGGTTGCCGCCGGCATCGCTCGGCAGCTTCAGACGGGCCTTGGCGAGAGACTTGCGTGTGCTGCCGGGCGGCAGGGCGAGCGCCTTGTCCACGGCGTCGTAGACCTGCGCGGCGCGCCAGCCCTCGGGAACGACCAGGGTCGCCGTCCGGCCCGCCCCGCCCCCCAGGATCAGCAGCGGTACCGTCACGGCCGTGGCGGCGACGACGGCTCCGGCGGCGATGAGGACGAGACGGCCGCGACGGGTCAGCCGGATCGCTCCGCCGGTGTTCCCCCCGCCCGTCCGTGGTGCGGTCGTCCTGCCCCCGGTGCCCCTCGCCGCCCTCGCGCTCCCCGTCCTGCGTCGCCGAGTGTTCATCTGCATGCGGGCACGGTATCCCGCATATCACCACAAACCCGGCAAACCCTCCCGGGCGTCAGCTCGTCGGCTCCAGACGGGCGTCCCGGCGGACCAGGGCCGCGTACCGCCCCTGCCGTGCCAGCAGTTCGTCGTGCGTACCGCGCTCGGCGACCCGGCCGGAGTCCAGGACGACGATCTGGTCGGCGCCCCGGATCGTGGAGAGCCGGTGGGCGATGGTGAGCGTGGTGCGGTCGGCGGACAGGGCGTCGATCGCCTGCTGCACGGCGGCCTCGGTGCGGGTGTCCAGCGCGCTGGTCGCCTCGTCGAGGATGAGAACCGGAGGGTCGCGCAGGATGGTGCGGGCGATGGCCAGGCGCTGCTTCTCGCCGCCGGAGAAGCGGTGGCCGCGCTCGCCGACGACCGTGTCGTAGCCGTCGGGCAGGGACATGATGTGGTCGTGGATCTGCGCCGCGCGCGCCGCGGCGTGCAGTTCGTCCTCGGTGGCGTCCGGCTTGGCGAAACGGAGGTTGTCGGCGACGGAGGCGTGGAAGAGATACGTCTCCTGGGACACGACGCCGACCGCCCGGGCCAGGGTGTCGAAGTCGAGGTCACGCACATCGACGCCGTCGAGGGTCACCCGGCCGTCGGTCACGTCGTACAGCCGGGGCACCAGGTAGCCGAGGGTGGACTTGCCGGCTCCGGTCGGTCCGACGACGGCGAGGCTGCCGCCGGCCGGGACCGTCAGGTCGACGCCGTCGAGGACGGGACGGGTGCTGCCGCCCTCGGTGCCCTTTTCCGCCTTGTCGTCGTAGCGGAAGGTGACGTCCTCGAAGCGGACCTCGCCCTTGATCTGGTCGAGGTGGACCGGTTCGTCGCGCTCGGTGATGTCGATGGGCAGGTCCAGGTACTCGAAGATGCGCTGGAAGAGCGCGAGGGAGGTCTGGATCTGCACCCCCGTGGACAGCAGGCTGACGGTCGGCCGGAACAGCCCCTGCTGGAGGGAGACGAAGGCGACGATCGTGCCGATGGAGACGTCGGGGCCGCCCGCCTGGAGGGCGAGACCGGCGGTCCAGTAGATGACGGCGGGCATCGCGGCCATGACGATCGTGATGACGGCCATGCGCCAGCGTCCGGCCATGTTGGACCGCACCTCCAGGCCGACGAGAGCCGCGGACTCCTCGGCGAAGGACGCGGTCAGAGAGTCGGAGCGGCCCATGGTGCGCCCGAGCAGGATGCCGCTGACCGACAAGGACTCGGTGACCGTGGCGGCCATGGCGGCCATCTGCTTCTGCCGCTGAGTGGTGATCTTGCGGCGCTCCTTGCCGACGCGGCGGCTGATCCACACGAACACCGGCAGCAGGAGCAGGGAGACGACGGTGAGCCGCCAGTCCAGGGCGATCATCGCGACGACGGTGGCGACGACGCTGGTGAAGTTGGAGACGAGGGAGGTGGCGGTCGAGGTGACCGTCGCCTGCATGCCGCCGATGTCGTTGGCGATGCGGGACTGCACCTCGCCGGTGCGGGTGCGGGTGAAGAAGGCGAGCGACATGCGCTGCAGACGGCCGTAGACGGCGGTGCGCAGATCGTGCATGACGCGCTGGCCGACGGTGGTGGAGATCAGGGTCTGCAGCACGCCGAAGACGCTCGTGAGGACGGCGCTGAGGATCATGCCGAGGGCGAGCAGGCTGAGCAGCCCGGTGCGCCCCTCGGGGATCGCGACGTCCAGCGTCTCCTTCAGCAGGAAGGGCGTGGCGACGGAGACGAGCGAGGAGGCGCCGACGAGCAGGCCGACGACGGCGAGCCGGCCACGGTAGGGGCGGAAGAGGCGCAGGATCCGGCGGACCTGCCGGGGCTGCGACGCCGCGTCGGCGGGTGGGGTCCAGGTGGGGGCGTGATCGGGATGCATGGGCTCCTACGGAGTGTGGGGCGGGCGGGCCTGCGGGGTGGACGGTGCCGCGGGGATGGTGCCGCGGGTGGGCGGTGCGCGTGCGGCACGGCGCACGCGCACCACCACCGGCCGGACGGACCATAGCTCATTGTTACCTAAACTCACAATGAACTACGTCCTGATATTGTTCCCGCATGACCTCGCCCGACTCCGACGGCCTGCTCGCCGAGCAGCTGCTGCGGCTCACCCGCCGGGTGCACCGCATCCAGAAGCGCCATCTGCACACGCGCGACCTGGGCATCACCCCGGCCCAGTCCCGTCTGCTGCGCACCCTCGCGCACTACAGCACGCCGCCGCGCATGGCCGACCTCGCCGAGCGGCTGGAGGTCGTCCCGCGCGCGGTCACGACGCTCGTGGACGCACTGGAGGGAAGCGGCCAGGTGCGCCGGGCCCCGGATCCGGCCAATCGCCGGGTGACCCGCATCGAACTGACGGACCAGGGCCGCGCGACGCTCCGCGAACTCCACACGGCCCGCCGCTCGGCGGCGGAGGAGATCCTCGCCCCGCTGACGCAGGAACAGCGCGCGGTGTTCGGGGACCTGCTGGACACGCTGATCGACGGCGGGCCGGCGGAGCGCTGCTGAGGGGCGGGTCCCGCTCAGCAGCCGTCGCCGTCCTCCACGAGCACCCCCTGACGGGTCACGAGGGTCTTGTCGTAGCAGCCGCCGGAGCCGTACAGCCGGTAGCGTTCGCGGCTCGTCCCGACCGCGTGGCGCTGGTCGCGCGGCACGTTCATCGTGTACGCGGCGTCCCCGGCGTAGGTGTCGTCGAACCGGGACCACGCCGTGCGCCGTCCGCCCCGCGTCTCGTCCACGGCCGCGCGGTCGCCCATCGTGAGCACGGTGCGCAGCCGGTCGTCCGCGCCGATCGTGATGGTGCCGTTCATCGTGTACGTCCGCCGGGTGTGCGTGGTGCGGGCCGGTCCGCGCCCGTCCACGGTCACACTCTCGTCGTCCGTCCAGGTCGCGTCCAGGCCGTCCACGGTCTCGCCGTCGTTCCAGCGGTGTGCGGAGGTGCCGGTGAGGACGCGGTCGACGGTGGTCGTCACCCGGCCGTGCGAGGTGTCGAGGTAGCCGGCGACGGTGAGGCGGTGACCGCCCCGGGAGTCCACACGGTGCTCGGAACCGGGCGTGTAGACCGATGAGTTGGCGAGGTCACCCGCCCGGTGCGCGGTGAGTCCCCCGCTGAGCCGCGCCCTGCCGGCGTCCTGCCAGACGAGGACGTTGACCGGCGTGCTCCAGCCGGCCTGTCCCGCGGGCACCCCGGCCACGTTCACCTCCACGCGGTGCGGACGCCCGTCGTCGAGCAGACCGGCGAACGGCGTCAGGTCGTACGTGATCGGCTTGACGTCGAAGGCGCGCGGGCCGGGGACGACGTACCAGAGGAAGGGGTTGGACCAGCCGCCGGTCCACACCGTCGGGAACGGGGCGGCGATCCCGGCCAGTTGTCCGTCCACGGAGATCTGCACCTCGCGGTACGGCCCCTCGCCCGCCTTGCAGGAGTAGGGTGCCGCGTCCGGCACCGTCAGGTACCAGAACTCCTCGCAGCCGCCGCCCGAGCCGGTCGCGTACACCTCGGCGAGGACGCGCTCGCTGTTGCGCGGCGCGGTGAGCGTGGCGCCGTCGGTGAGGGTGAGGACCCGGTCGGGGGCCCGCTCGGCGGGAACGCCGGTGTAGAAGGTGAGGGTCACTTTGACGTCGATGACGCCGGTGTAGGTGTCGTCGACGACGTTCCCGATGAGCATCTCGACGTCCTGTGCGCTGCGGAAGGTGTCGCTGTAGCGCGTGACGTCCTTCTCGACCGACCATGTGATGCCGTCGGGTGAGGGCTCCGGCGTCGAGGTCCGCAGGACTTCGACCCCGCCGACGTGCAGATATCCCAGCCGGTCGAACTGCCGCCCCTTGACCTTGCCGTCCAGCCGCAGCACGACCTTGCTCCAGCGCTTCCCGCACCCGGCGGGCGGGGCGTAGCGGCCCCGGTAGGGCGTGAAGTCGCGGAACTGCGTCTCGGCGAGGGTGACCTGGCAGGACCGGGAGTGCGGCCGGGTGACGGGCGGGGCTGCGGTGACCGGGTCGTGCCAGTCGGTGCCGAACTCGGCGGGCACGTCGGGGTTCTGTGCTGCGCCGGTGCCCTGCGCGGCCTGCCGGCCGGTGGGCTGTACGGCCCGCTGGCCGGTGGGTTGCGCGGCATGCCGGCCGGTGGGTGGCGCGGCGCCTGCGGGGGTGGCCGCCAGGAGGGTGCTCGCCAGGAGGGTCGCTCCGGTGAGCATGGACATGATGATCCGACATCTCATGGCCGGTCTTTCTACGGGGTGCGCGGTCACCCCGCAATGGGGCCTCGGCCTCCTTGGCGGGTCCCGGGGGGTAGCGCCGTCGACGGGTCCCCGGGGGTAGCGCCTTCGACGGGTCGACGGGGAGTGGCGCCTTCGACGGGTCCCGGGGAGTGGTGCCTTGGGCGGGCCCCCGGGGGCCTGGCGTCTCGGCGAGCCCGCTCTGACCGACGAACGCCGTCGCCTAGGCGAGCAGGTCTGCCTTGTCCCCCATGACCACCACCGGATGAAGGGCCGGGTCGATCGTGCGCAGCAGGTACTCCATGGCCGCCTGGGACAGCGTGACGCACGCCGACGTACCGCTGCCGTGGTCCATGTGCAGCCAGATGCTGCCGCCCTTCTTCTCCCCCTGCGGCCGGGTCGGGTCGTTCGGCGAGGTGCCCTTGACGCGGTTGTAGTCGATGGCGATGACGTAGTCGAAGTCGTGCCAGGCGCTCTTGCCCCAGGTGTGCGGCGCGGCGAAGGAGGCGGAACGGCTGTACGGCAGTTTCGCGCCGGGGTCGGGCAGCACCCCACCGGCGTCGCTGAGCGTGAACACACCCACCGGGGTGCGGTTGTCGCCCTCGTGATGGTCGAGCGTCCAGCCCCTCTTGCCGTTGTGCGCCGGCCAGCTGCGCACCCGCTCCCAGACGGAACCACGGCGGTCGTACAGGACGACCGTGGCACCGGGCGCGTCCTTGCCGTCGCCGTAGACCGCGACCACCTGGCGGGATTCGGCCGGAATCCGGCGCCACAGGCGGTCACCGACTCCGGGGACACGGGTCGGGTCCGCGCTGGGCCGGGCCGCCGGTGCGCCTGACCTCGCGTCATGGCCGCCACCCGATCCCTGACCGCCGCACGCGGTCAGCACTCCGAGGGCCAGCGCGCACACCGCGGCGGTCGCCGCCGTCGTACGCCGAATCACTCCATTGGCGCTGTCTCGCATCGGTCCATGATGGCACCGCCGTTGTGCGGGCCCCCTGGCCGGGGGTGTTCGGCGGCGTGGAAAACCGTTTGATTCCGAGCACGCTGTGGCGTCAACCTGTCACGGTTTGCTGCGCCGCCCGCCGACCGCCCGCTGCGGCCAGCCGCACCACCCTTCACCTCTTCCGCGACCATCCGCCTCCTGACACGAGCCACGAGCCACTAGCCACGAGCCACTGGGAACGTCATGCAGATTCACGACCTTCCGTATTCCGACCCGGGCGTGCCCGACGTGCGCTCGGGGCCCCGATTCCTGTGGTGGCTCGGCCGGAACCAGCTGGGCGGTCAGCTGAAGGCACTGGCCTGGGGGCTGGTGCACTTCATGGCCGTCTCCGCGCTGCCGTTCTGCGTCGGGTTCGCCGTCCAGGCCGTCGTCGACCGCTCCGGGGCGCGGCTGGCGTGGGCCGGCGGGGTGCTCGCCCTGTGCGGGGTGGCCACCGCGCTCGGCGACACCTTCCTGCACCGGGCCGCCGTCACCAACTGGATCACGGCCGCCGCCCGCGTCCAGCAGCTGCTGGCCCGCAAGGCCGCCGAGCTGGGCGCGGCGCTGACCCGGAGAGTCGCCGCCGGCGAGGTCGTCACCGTGTCCACCGCGGACGTGGAGAAGATCGGCTGGTTCGTGGAGGCCGTGTCCCGGTTCACCGCGGCGGCGCTCACCGTCGTGGCGGTCTGCGTCGGCGTGGCCGTCTACCAGCCCGCGCTCGGTGTGGCCGTCGCGGTCGGCCTGCCGGTGTTCACGCTGGCCGTGCTTCCCCTGCTGCCCGCGGCCACCCGGCGCGCGGACGAGCAACGTGAGAAGGCGGGGCGCGCCACCGAGCTGGCCTCGGACACCGTGGCCGGACTGCGCGTGCTGCGTGGCATCGGCGGCGAGGAACTCTTCCTGCGCCGCTACCGCCGCGCCTCGCAGGAAGTCCGCCGCGCCGCCGTGCGCAGCGCCCGCATGTGGTCGCTGATCGCGGCTCTGCAGGTGCTGCTGCCCGGCCTGCTGCTCATCGGCGTCGTCGCCTACGGCGTCCACCTCGCCCGCCAGGGCCGGATCACCGTCGGCGAACTCGTCACCGTCTACAGCTCGGTCATGGTTCTCGCCTACCCGCTGCGGCACTTCGAGGAGATCGCCATGGCGTACTCCTTCTCCAAGCCGTCCGCGCAACGCGCCGCCCGCGTGCTGTCCCTGGAGCGGGCCGTCGGCGGGGGCGGATCGCGCACCCCCCGACCGCCTGCCGGGGACCCGCACGCCCCGGCCACCGGTGACCTGCGTGTCCCGGCCGCCGGAGATGTGCGAGTCCCGGCCACCGGTGATCTGCACGACCCCGCGAGCGACTTGACCGCTTCCGCCGGCCGGCTCACCGCTGTGGTGTGCGGCGACCCTGACGTGGCGGGCCGGCTCGCGGAACGCCTCGGCGGGCACGCCACCGAGGAGGGTCCATCGGTACGGCTGGGCGGTGTTCCCCTGGACGACCTCCCGCTCGCCGCCGCCCGTACGGCCGTGCTCGTGCAGGACAAGGATCCGGTACTGCTCTCCGGCACCCTGCGCGAGCTGCTGGGCGTGCCGTCCTCCGGTGCCGTCTCGGCGCGGGCCGCGCTGACGGCCGCGCAGTGCGACGACGTGCTCCAGGCGCTGGTGCAGGGGTCGCTCGACGCGGCGGACCCGATGGACGCCCGCATCACCGAACGCGGCCGGTCCCTGTCCGGCGGCCAGCGCCAGCGCCTCGCCCTCGCCCGCTCCCTGGTCACCGATCCCGAGGTGCTCGTCCTTGACGAGCCGACCTCGGCCGTCGACTCGCACACCGAGGCACGCATCGCCGAGGGCGTGGGCCGGCTGCGCGCCGGCCGCACCACGGTGGTGTTCACCTCCTCCCCCCTGCTGCTGGACCGTGCCGACCAGGTCGTCCTGGTGCACGAGGGCCGGGTCGCGGCGGTCGGAACGCACCGCGAGCTGGTGCACAGCGAGCCGCGGTACCGGGCGGTGGTGACACGCGAGACCACCGACGAGAGCGAGACCGTGGTGCCGCAGAAGACCGCCGGCGAGACGGAGGCTGTGGTGCCGCGGGAGACCGCCGGCGAGACCGTGGCGCTCGGCGCACTCGGCACGACGCTCGAGGGTGATCTGGACGTGCTGGAAGAACTGCGAGAGATCGAAGAGATCGAGGAGACCGCATGATCGGCGTGGCGCCACCGCCGTACGACCCGTCGGCCCCGACGACGGCGACCACCCTGCCCGTCGGCGCCCCCGCCACCGTCCGCGCCTACGTGGCCGAACTGTTCCGCCGGCACCGCCGCGCCTTCCTGCTGCTCATCGGGGTCAACACGGTCGCGGTCGTCGCCTCCATGGTGGGCCCGTGGCTGCTGGGCGACCTCGTCGAGCGCGTCTCCCACAAGACGGCCGACCTGCATCTCACCCGCGTCGCGGCTCTGTTCGTCGTGGCCCTCGCCGTGCAGGCCGTCTTCGTCCGGCAGGTACGGCTGCGCGGCGCCATGCTGGGCGAGCGGATGCTGGCCGACCTGCGTGAAGACTTCCTCGTCCGCTCGGTCGCCCTGCCGCCCGGCGTGCTCGAACGCGCCGGCACCGGCGACCTGCTCTCCCGGATCACCACCGACATCGACCGGCTGGCGAACGCCATGCGCGAGGCCGTACCCCAGCTGGCGATCGGCGTGATGTGGACGGTGCTGCTGCTCGGCGGCCTCGTCGTCACCGCGCCGCCGCTGGCGCCGGCCGTGCTGCTGGCGCTGCCGCTGCTGATCGTCGGCTGTCGCTGGTACTTCCGCCGGGCACCGTCCGCGTACCGCTCCGAGGCCGCCGGGTACGCCGCCGTCGCCGCCGCCCTGGCGGAGACGGTGGACGCCGGGCACACCGTCGAGGCGCACCGGCTGGGCGAGCGCCGCACCGCGCTGTCGGAGCAGCGGATCACCGAATGGACCGCGTGGGAGCGGTACACCCTGTGGCTGCGCTCGGTCCTCTTCCCGGTGATCAGCGCCGTCCACGTCACCGTGCTGGGCTCGGTCCTGATGATCGGCGGCGTGTTCGTGCTGCGGGGCTGGATCGGGGTGGGTCAGCTGACGACCGCCGCGCTGCTCGCCCAGATGCTCGTCGACCCGGTCAACCTGATCCTGCGCTGGTACGACGAGCTGCAGGTCGCCCAGGTGTCGCTGGCCCGGCTGGTCGGCGTCCGCGACATCGAACCGGACGCCGGCGACCCGTCGCTGACCCCGGACGGCCGTGAGGTGCACGCCGACCAGGTGCACTTCGGTTACCTGGAGGGCGTGGACGTGCTGCGCCGGGTGTCGCTGCGGGTGGCGCCCGGCACCCGGCTGGCCCTGGTGGGGCCCTCCGGTGCGGGCAAGTCCACCCTGGGCAGGCTGCTGGCCGGCATCTACGGGCCCCGCGCCGGCCGGATCACCCTCGGCGACGCGGAACTGTCCCGGATGCCGGCCGAGCGGATCCGCTCCCACGTGGCCCTGGTGAACCAGGAGCACCATGTGTTCGTCGGCTCGCTGCGCGACAACCTGCTGCTGGCCCGTACCGGCGCCGAGGACGCCGAACTGTGGGCCGCCCTGGCCGCGGTCGACGCCGGCGAATGGGCCCGCGCCCTGGAGGACGGTCTGGACACCGAGGTCGGCTCGGGCGGACTCGCGCTCACCCCGGCGCAGGCCCAGCAGATCGCGCTCGCCCGGCTGGTGCTGGCCGACCCGCACACGCTGGTGCTGGACGAGGCGACGTCCCTGCTCGACCCGCGTGCGGCCCGTCATCTGGAGCGGTCCCTGGCCCGGGTACTGGACGGGCGCACGGTCGTCGCCATCGCGCACCGGCTGCACACCGCGCACGACGCCGACGTCATCGCCGTCGTCGAGAACGGCCGCATCAGCGAGCTCGGCAGTCATGACGCCCTCGTCGCCGCCGACGGCGCGTACGCGGCGCTGTGGCGGTCGTGGCACGGCTGACCGGAGCGGCCGTGCCACTGATCCGGACCGGCGCGCGGCGGCCGGCCCGAACCGGCGCGCGGAGGCAGAGCCGAGCAGTCGTGCGGCGGCCGACCCGAGCTGTCGTGCGGCGGCCGACCCGAGCCGTCGTGCGGCAGCTGATCGAAGCGGACGTGGCAGGGCTGACCCGAGCAGCCGGGCGACAGGTGATCGGCGCGGCTGGTTGCCGGGTGACGGTCGCCGGGGATGCCCTGTCGCCGAGGGCCACCGCCGCCTGACGCTGGACGAGGGTTCCACGGGTGGCCCTGCCGTTCGAGGGCTCCCCGGACCGGGGTGGGCCCGGGCCCGCGCCCGGCCGGGGTCGCCCACGCGGCCCGACAGGAGGGCGTCTGGCGTTGCGCGGTGGCAAGCGGGGGTGGAACGCTGGATAGCGGCACCGGCTAGGGAAAGGCCCGGGGACCGTCCCGCTCGTGCCGTACACGGCCTGTGTCCCGCACCCCGGCGGGCCACGACCGGCCGTCGTGACAGCGGGCCCGTCCCCACCCCCAGGAGGTACCCGTGAACAGCGCCGATGGATGGGGAGACGACGTCTACCAGCCCGACGCGTCCGACCAGCGGGAGGACACGGGCGTGCTCGACTCCGAGGACACCCTGGAGTACGACGGCGTCGACGATCCGCTGGACCGCGGCTGGTCCCCTCCGGAGCGGCCCTGGGCGGTGGAGCACACCGGCGTGACGGCCGCGGAGCGCCATGCGGGCGAGACCCTCGACCAGCGTCTGGCCGAGGAGCTGCCCGATCCGCCGGTGCCCGACGGCGACGGCATCGGCGACACCGACGGTACCGACGGCGAGGCGCTGGACAACGAGGTCGGTGCCGCCCGCTCCGGCCGGCTCGTCGCCCCGGACGAGGGCGCGCACGAGGACGACGAGGCCGCCCTGGTCGCCTCGGACGTCGGGATCGACGGCGCCGCCGCCTCCGCCGAGGAGGCCGCGATGCACATCGTCGACGAGGACGCCCTCTCCGGCTGACCCCCGCGGCCCGGCCGGCTCCGGCGCCGCCGCGCCCCGCTTCCCCCGACCCCCGCAGGCCCACCCCGAGGAGCCGCCATGCAGCAGGACAAGCACCCCGAGTACCACCCGGTCGTCTTCCGCGACCGTGCCGCCGGCTACGCCTTCCTGACCCGGTCCACCGCGACCAGCGACGAGACCATCGACTGGGACGACGGGGAGAGCTACCCGGTGGTGGACGTCGAGATCTCCTCCGAGAGCCACCCCTTCTACACCGGCAAGGCCCGCACCGTGGACACCGAGGGCCGCATCGCCCGCTTCGAACGGCGCTACGGCGGCGGCGAGGCCTCCTAGCGGCGCGCCGCCCGGCCGTGGCACCGCAGGGCGGCGGGGCCGACGACGCGGGCCGGACCGGCTGGGGCCGCTCAGATGAAGTTGAGGGCCGCCGCCCCGCCCACTCCCCCGAGCAGCATGAACGCCGGCATGAGCACCTTCAGCTCGACCCAGCTGCCGGCCCGGAACCGCATCATCCTGGGCGGCCCTATCGGGTACCAGCGCTTGCGGCCCACCGGGATCGGCCACAGGATCGGGCAGCCGGACACGGTCAGCGCGTCCCCGATGTCGTGCACCAGCGCACCCAGCACGATCGGCAGTCCCAGCCACAGGTACTGCTGGCCCGGTGCCGTGAACAGCCAGTCGGAGCCATTGCCCGGCTTGTCCAGCCACCCGGCGATGATCCAGGCGCTCGCGGCGGCCAGCAGCCACACCAGCACGTCGCTGCTGGACCCGCGGGCCGCCCGCCACAGCAGCCCCTCGATCGCCAGCACCATGTGGACGAAGAGGATCGCCAGCACCGCCCAGCGGCCGCCCGTGATCGCCAGCGCCGAGGTGCCCGCTCCGATCAGGACCGCCCACAGCCAGGTGTGGGTGAGCGTGCGGTGGCCGCCCGAGCGGCGCGCGTCCCCCTTCTTGCGAGTCGCCTTGTAGACCGCGTACGACAGCTTGTCGACGATCTCGCACAGCCCGCGCGAGATCGGGCCGAAGGCGCGGGAGATCGTGGCCGCCTTGTGGTCCAGATCCGGTGCGAGCGCGGCACCGGCACAGATCAGCGCACCCGAGAGCACCACCGGCCAGGGCATCGGATGCCCGGCCGCGGCGGCCGCCGCACCGACGCCGAGCCAGGCCGCGGCGCCCGACAGTGAGTGTGCTGGTCCCATCATGGCCGTTGCCCGCCCCATTCCTCTTCTCGCGCCGTCCAGTTGAGCGGGCGCGATGACGTTCCGTCGGCGACACAGCGTAGCGGTCGTGATCTTGGCGGGAACATCCGATTCCCGCATCGGGTGCCGGGCCAGGCAAGATGGGGGCGTGACCCTCATCGATCAGCTGCCGAAGACCGCCGACCCCGACGCCCTGTACGAAGCCTTCGAGTCCTGGGCCCAGGAGCGCGGTCTCACGCTCTATCCGCACCAGGAGGAAGCGCTGATCGAGGCGGTCTCCGGCGCGAACGTGATCGTGTCGACGCCCACCGGCTCCGGCAAGAGCATGATCGCCGCCGGCGCGCACTTCGCGGCGCTGGCCCGCGACGAGGTCACCTTCTACACCGCTCCGATCAAGGCGCTGGTGTCGGAGAAGTTCTTCGAGCTGTGCAAGCTCTTCGGCACGGAGAACGTCGGCATGCTGACCGGCGACGCCTCCGTCAACGCCGACGCCCCCGTCATCTGCTGCACGGCGGAGGTGCTCGCCTCCATCGCGCTGCGCGACGGCAAGGACGCGGACATCGGCCAGGTCGTCATGGACGAGTTCCACTTCTACGCGGAACCGGACCGCGGCTGGGCCTGGCAGATCCCTCTGCTGGAGCTGCCGCAGGCGCAGTTCATCCTGATGTCGGCCACGCTGGGCGATGTGTCCTTCTTCGAGAAGGACCTCACGCGCCGCACCGGGCGCCCCACGGCGGTGGTCCGCTCGGCGACCCGGCCCGTGCCGCTCTCCTACGAGTACTGCCTCACCCCGCTGACGGAGACGCTCACCGACCTGCTGGAGACCAAGCAGGCTCCGGTGTACATCGTGCACTTCACGCAGGCGCAGGCGGTGGAGCGGGCGCAGGCGCTGATGAGCATCAACATGTGCTCGCGCGAGGAGAAGGACCGGATCGCCGAGCTGATCGGCAACTTCCGTTTCACCACCAAGTTCGGCCGCAACCTCTCCCGGTACGTGCGGCACGGCATCGGCGTGCACCACGCGGGCATGCTGCCCAAGTACCGGCGCCTGGTGGAGAAGCTCGCCCAGGCGGGCCTGCTGAAGGTCATCTGCGGCACGGACACCCTCGGCGTCGGCGTCAACGTGCCCATCCGCACGGTGCTGTTCACCGCCCTGACCAAGTACGACGGCAACCGGGTGCGTACGCTGCGCGCGCGTGAGTTCCACCAGATCGCCGGACGGGCGGGGCGGGCCGGTTTCGACACGGCGGGCTTCGTCGTCGCCCAGGCGCCGGAGCACGTCATCGAGAACGAGAAGGCGCTCGCCAAGGCGGGCGACGACCCGAAGAAGCGCCGCAAGGTCGTCCGCAAGAAGGCGCCGGAGGGCTTCGTCGGCTGGACGGAGAACACCTTCGAGAAGCTCATCGCCTCCGAGCCGGAACCGCTGACCTCCCGCTTCCGGGTCACGCACACCATGCTGCTGTCGGTGATCGCCCGGCCCGGCAACGCCTTCGAGGCGATGCGCCGGCTGCTGGAGGACAACCACGAGCCCCGCAAGCAGCAGCTGCGGCACATCCGCCGGGCGATCGCGATCTACCGCTCGCTGCTGGACGGCGGCATCGTCGAGAAGCTGGACGCGCCGGACGCCGAGGGCCGGATCGTCCGCCTCACCGTGGACCTCCAGCAGGACTTCGCGCTCAACCAGCCGCTGTCCACCTTCGCGCTGGCCGCGTTCGAGCTCCTCGACCCGGAATCGCCGTCGTACGCGCTGGACATGGTGTCGGTCGTGGAGTCCACGCTGGACGATCCGCGCCAGATCCTCGCCGCCCAGCAGAACAAGGTCCGCGGCGAGGCCGTGGCCGCCATGAAGGCCGACGGCGTGGAGTACGAGGAGCGCATGGAGCGCCTCCAGGACATCAGCTACCCCAAGCCGCTGGAGGAGCTGCTCTTCCACGCCTACAACACCTACCGCAAGAGCCACCCGTGGGTCGGCGACCACCCGCTGTCGCCGAAGTCCGTCGTGCGCGACATGTACGAACGGGCGATGTCCTTCACGGAACTGGTCTCCTACTACGAGCTGGCCCGCACCGAGGGCATCGTGCTGCGCTACCTCGCGAGCGCCTACAAGGCCCTGGACCACAACATCCCGGACGACCTGAAGTCCGAGGACCTTCAGGACCTGATCGAATGGCTCGGCGAGATGGTGCGCCAGGTCGACTCGAGCCTGCTGGACGAGTGGGAGCAGCTCGCCAACCCGGCGGAGATGACCGCCGAGGAGGCCCAGGAGAAGGCCGACGAGGTCAAGCCGGTCACCACGAACGCGCGCGCCTTCCGTGTGCTCGTCCGCAACGCCATGTTCCGCCGGGTCGAGCTGGCGGCCCTGGACCAGGTGGAGGAGCTCGGCGAGATGGACGCCGAGTCCGGCTGGGACGCGGACGCCTGGGGCGAGGCGATGGACAAGTACTGGGACGAGTACGACGACCTCGGCACCGGCCCCGACGCCCGCGGACCCAAGCTCCTCGTCATCCAGGAGGAGCCGGAGAACGCGCTGTGGCGCGTCCGTCAGATCTTCGACGACCCGAACGGCGACCACGACTGGGGCATCAGCGCGGAGGTCGACCTGACCGCCTCCGACGCCGAGGGCCGCGCCGTCGTCCGCGTCACCGACGTCGGCCAGCTGTGACCACAGGAGACTGCCACCGATGACGAACCCGGCCGAGAGACTGGTCGACCTGCTCGACCTGGAGCAGATCGAGGTCAACATCTTCCGTGGCCGCAGCCCGCAGGAGTCCCTGCAGCGGGTCTTCGGCGGCCAGGTGGCCGGCCAGGCGCTGGTCGCCGCGGGCCGCACCACGGACGGCGACCGCCCCGTGCACTCGCTGCACGCGTACTTCCTGCGCCCGGGCCGGCCGGGCGTTCCGATCGTGTACCAGGTCGAGCGGGTCCGGGACGGGCGGTCCTTCACGACCCGCCGGGTGACCGCCGTGCAGCAGGGCCGCACGATCTTCAATCTCACCGCCTCCTTTCACAAGCCTGAGGAAGGGCCCTTCGAGCACCAGCTGCCGCCGGCCCGTGAGGTGCCCGCTCCGGAGTCCCTGCCGACGGTGGCGCAGGAGATCCGGGAGCATCTGGGCGAGCTGCCCGAGCAGTGGGAGCGCTTCGCGCGCCGCCAGCCCTTCGACATCCGGTACGTGGACCGGCTGCGCTGGACGGATCAGGAGGTCAAGGACGCCGAGCCGCGCAGCGCGGTGTGGATGCGCGCGGTGGGCCCGCTGGGCGAGGACCCGCTGGTGCACACCTGCGCGCTGACCTACGCCAGCGACATGACCCTCCTGGACGCCGTGCGCCTGCCGGTCGAACCGCTGTGGGGTGAGCGCAACTTCGACATGGCCTCACTGGACCACGCCATGTGGTTCCACCGGCCGTTCCGGGCGGACGAGTGGTTCCTGTACGACCAGGAGTCACCGATCGCGACGGGCGGGCGGGGTCTGGCCCGGGGCCGGATCTACGACGTCCGGGGCCGTCTGCTGGTGTCGGTCGTGCAGGAGGGCCTGTTCCGCGCGCTGTGACTCACTGCCCTCTGCGCAGCAGCCTGCCCAGCAGGCCGCGCTCCCGGGACGGTTGCCGAGCGGGGGCCGGCGGCGCCAGGACGGGGCTGGGCGCAGGGACGGGGCTGGGGACCGGACGAAGGTCGCGGGCTTCATTCACGGCCACGGTCAGGTCGTACCGAAGCCAGCCGATCTCGTCCGGGTCGTCCGCGGTCATCAGGCGCTCCGCCAGCAGCACGGCGGGTGAACCCGGCGCCCCGTGCACGGGCGGTCCCGGCCGGAAGCGGTACAGGTGGGCGCGCTCGTGGGGGTCCGGGACGATCTCCGCGATCTGCTCCGGACCGAGCAGGGCCGCCACCGCGCCGGCCCGCTCCCAGGAGTCGTCGCCGGCCTGGCGACGCAGGAAACCTCCGTACCGGCCCCGCCAGTTGCGGGCGCGCAGGTCGACGCCATCCCTGAGCCGGGCGAGCAGGTCCGGGGGTAGAGTGCGTCCCTTCAGCAGGGAGGCGTTGCCCTCCTCAGCGGCGAACCGGCTCAGTTCGTCGGCGAGGTAGTGCCAGACGACGGCCCTGTAGCGGTTGAGGTAGAAGCGAACGGGCACGAGCAGGCCGGCCCGCGCGAGGCGGGTGAACCGGGTGGGCGCGATACCCATGAGGGCCGCGCCCTCCGTGGTGCCGACCGTCCGCACGGACGCGGTGAGGGCGCCGGGAAAGCCCTCCTGGCCGCGGACCCGTTCGATCTCCTCGGCCGGCACCCGTCGGCCTCCGCCTCCTTCGTCGGGCACGGTGCGGATGTGGCCGAGGTGCACCGCCAGGTCGAACTCGCTGCGCTTGATTCCCACTTCCCGTGCGGCCCGGCCGATGGTCAGGCTCTGCCGGTCCGCCGTGGTCAGGGTGGTGCCGGTCATGGTGGTCTCCCCCGTGGAGCCGGTGGCTCACGCCCGGTGCGCTCGC
Source organism: Streptomyces sp. NPDC028635 (assembly GCF_040637635.1). NCBI lineage: Bacteria > Bacillati > Actinomycetota > Actinomycetes > Kitasatosporales > Streptomycetaceae > Streptomyces > Streptomyces sp. NPDC028635. Next base: position 97,616 of record NZ_JBEZWX010000006.1, read on the forward strand.
CGTGGGAAAAACCGTAGCCGCCGGGACCGACTTTCCGGGGGGCCTGTGGATAACTCCACGACGTCAGCGAAAACTGCAGGTCACGGCTCTGTGATGGGTTTGCGTTCGGGTTGCCTGGCGTCGACGTCGAGATGTTCGCCGACCCGGTTGACGAGCAGGGTCATCTCGTAGGCGATCTGACCGAAGTCGGCCTCCGCGCCGCTGAGGACACACAGGCAGCTGCCGCTGCCGGCGGCGGTGACGAACAGCACCGCGTCGTCGAACTCGATCATCGTCTGCCGGACCCCGCCCGCGCCGAAGTGCCGTCCCGAGCCCTTGGCGAGGCTGTGCAGGGCCGACGAGACGGCGGCCAGGTGCTCCGCGTCCTCCCGTCGCAACCCTGTGCTGGCCCCCGTGACGAGGCCGTCGTTGGACAGCACCAGCGCGTGGCGCACATCATTCACGCGCTCGGTCAGGTCGTCCAGCAGCCAGCCAAGTCCCTGGTTCTGCGCCATGTTCACTTCTCCCCGTGTGGTGTCTCCCCCTGGCTGGGGGATCTGCCCGCCAGCCTTCCCCAGGACCGGCCGCCCGGCAAGCAGGATGGGGTCATGGCACAGAAGATGACCGACGAGGAGTGGCGGACGTTCGTCTCCCACGGCACCCGCACCGGAAAACTGTCCACCGTCCGGGCCGACGGCAGCCCGCACCTGACACCGATCTGGTTTCTGCTGGACGGTGACGAAGTGGTGTTCAACACGCACCGTGACAGCGTGAAGGGACGCAACCTGGCCCGGGACGGTCGGGTCGCGCTGTGCGTCGACGACGACCGTCCGCCGTACGCCTTCGTGGTGGTGCAGGGGCGGGCCCGGCTGTCGGAGGACCTCACCGAGGTGCGCGCCTGGGCGACCCGTCTCGCGGCCCGTTACATGGGCGAGGACCGTGCCGAGGAGTTCGGGGCGCGCAACGGCGTGCCGGGGGAACTCCTCGTACGGGTCAGCATCGACAAGGTGCTGGCGCAGAAAGCCGTGGCCGGGTGAGCCGGACGCTGGTTCGGTGGAGCCGGGCCGGGTGAGCCGGGCGCGGGTTCGGTGGGCCCTGGCCGGGTGAGAGGGGCACGGGCCGGAGGGCCGGGGCCCTGGCGGCACGGGCCGGAGGGCCGGGGCCCTGGCCGGGTGGGACGAACCGCGTCGCGCCGGTGGCGCTCAGCCCACGGAATCGAGCAGCCGGGCGGTGTGCATCCGCCCGGCGTACTCGACCAGCCGGATCAGCACCTCCTTGCCGGAGTCCCGCTCCCGGGCGTCGCAGAGCACCACGGGAACGCCACGGTCCAGGTCGAGGGCGCGCGAGACGTCGTCGCAGCCGTAGCTGCGGGCGCCGGTGAAGCAGTTGACGGCCACCACGAACGGGATGCCGCGGTGCTCGAAGTAGTCCACGGCCGGGAAGCAGTCCTCCAGCCGCCGGGTGTCCGCGAGGACCACGGCGCCGAGCGCGCCCTGGGACAGTTCGTCCCACAGGAACCAGAACCGGTTCTGGCCCGGGGTGCCGAAGAGATACAGCGACAGCCCCGAGCGGATGGTGATGCGGCCGAAGTCCATGGCGACGGTCGTGGTCACCTTGTGGTCCACGCCGTCGGTGTCGTCGACCGACTGGCCTGCCTCGCTGAGCAGTTCCTCGGTGCGCAGCGGCCTGATCTCGCTGACCGCGCCGACCAGGGTGGTCTTGCCCACGCCGAATCCGCCGGCGACCAGGATCTTCAACGCCAGAGCGGACTCGTCGGAGAGGTCGGGGTGTTCGGTGACCATCGATCACTTCTCTCGGGAGGACCGGCAACGGTCGACGTTCGGGGTGGATGGTGCGGGACGGTTACAGCGCGCGCAGCCCTGCGATGACCTCGCGCAGGATCCGCTCGTCGGGCAGCTGCGCCGGCGGCACGGGACGGTGCACGGTGACGCAGCCGAGTTCCAGCAGGTCGCCGAGCAGCACCCGGACCACGCCGACGGGCAGGTCGGCACCGGCGGCGAGTTCGGCGACGGACTGCGTCTCGATGCGGCACAAATCGATCAGGGCACGGTGCTCGGGGCCGAGGGGGGCGTCGTCGGCGCCCGGGCCCGCGGGGTCGAGGGTGACGAGGGCGATCAGGTCGAACCGGACCCCGCTGGGGCCGGGCCGGGTGCGGCCGCCGGTCATCGCGTACGGCCGTACGAGGGGGCCCGCCTCGTTGTCGTACCACTGGCTGCCCGGTTCTGCCGGGGCGCCGTGCCTGTCCTGGCTCATGGGCGGTGGTCGCTTTCCGCTCTCATCCGGCGGCCGGCGGGCGTGCCGCGACGCGCGGCGCCGTGTAGAGGTGCTCGCCGACGCGTTTGACCAGCCGCGCCATCTCATAGGCGATCAGACCGATGTCGGCGGTCACGGCGGTCAGGACGGCCAGGCAGGAGCCGTCGCCCGCGGCGGCCACGAACAGGAAGCCGTCGTCCATCTCCACCATCGTCTGGCGCACGCCGCCGGCACCGAAGTGCCGGCCCGCGCCCTTGGCGAGGCTGTGGAAGCCGGACGACACGGCGGCCAGGTGCTCGGCGTCCTCCCGGCTGAGGCCGCTGGAGGCGCCGACGGCCAGACCGTCGTTGGACAGCACCACGGCGTGCCGTACGTCGCCGGCGCGCATCACGAGATCGTCCAGCAGCCAGTCGAGTTCGCCGGAGTGCCGGCCGCTCGCCGTGGTCGGGTCCTGGATCATGCGCGGTCTCCTTCGCTGCTGTCGGTGCCCGGTGTACGGCCGGCCGGGCGGCCGGGTTGTCTTCCACCGCCGCGCGCCCATCCGGCGCGGTAGGCGGCCATGCGGTCCCGGACGAGTTCGGGGGTGCGCCGCTCGTCCTGGGGCGGCTCCTCCCCCGGCGGGTCCTGGCGCAGTCGTTCGCGCAGCTGGGGCGCGAGGCTCGCCTGGCGTACCCGGCGCGGGAGGTCGTCGGTCGCGCCGGACTGCTCGGAGGTGTCCCGTGGGCGGTGCGGGCGCAAGGTGGTCACTCCCAACGGAGGGGTGTCGCCGGCGGTCTCGGTGGCGAGCGGTTCGGGCGCGGCCAGGGCGGGCCGGCCGGGCGGGGGAACCGCCTCGTGAGGGGTGCGCGGGGCGGTGTCGCTCACGCGCGCGTAGTCGCGTGCGGCGGGCTGCTCGGTGTGCGTGGCCTGTCCGGCGGAGCGGTCCGGCGTGGCGTCGTGCAGGAGGGGTTTCGGCAGCAGGACCACCGCGGTGGTGCCTCCGTAGGGGGATGTCCGCAGGTGCACCTTGATGTCGTGCCGGGCGGCGAGGCGGCTGACGACGAACAGGCCGAGCCGGTCACTGTCGAACAGGTCGAGGGCCTCGGACTGCGCGATGCGACGGTTGGCGTCGGCGAGCGTCTCCTTGCCCATGCCCAGGCCGCGGTCCTCCACCTCGACGGCGTACCCGTTGCCGACGGGTTCGCCGGTGACGCGCACACGCGTGTGGGGCGGCGAGAACTGGGTGGCGTTCTCGATGAGCTCGGCGAGCAGGTGGGTGAGGTCGGCGACGGCAGCGCCGGCGACGGACGTCTCGGGAAGGCGGCGTACCTCCACGCGCGCGTAGTCCTCGACTTCGGAGACGGCCGCCCGGACCACGTTGGTCAGCGAGACGGGCATCCGCCAGGCCCGGCCCGGTGCGGCGCCGGAGAGGATGATCAGGCTCTCCGCGTGGCGTCGCATCCGGGTGGTGAGGTGGTCGAGCCGGAACAGGTCGCCCAGTTCGGTCGGGTCCTCGGCCCGCCGTTCCATGCTGTCGAGGAGGGCGAGCTGACGGTGGACCAGGATCTGGCTGCGCCGGGCGAGGTTGACGAAGACACCGGAGATGCCGCTGGCGAGTTCGGCGCGTTCCACGGCGGCCCGCAGGGCGGCGCGGTGCACCGTGCCGAGCGCTTCGGCGACCTGCCCGACCTCGTCCTCGGCGGGGGGCCCGGGCGGGGCCTCGGCACGGATGTCGATCTCCTCACCGGCGCGCAGCCGGCGCATGGCTTCGGGGAGGTCACGCCGGGCGATCCGCAGAGCGCCGTTGCGCAGGCTGACCAGTTCGACGACGAGACCCCGGCCGATGCGCACGGAGATGACCAGGGAGGCGATCACGGCGAGCAGCCCGAGCAGGACGGCGGCCCCGGCCGGGGTGAGCAGCCCCCGGGTGAACGGATCGGCCCGGTCGGCGACCTCGCGGCCGGCCCGGGTCTCGAGGGCCTGCATGCCCTCCTGCACGCGCGTGTGCGCGCCGTTCCAGGTGGCGGCCGGTGGCAGGCTGTCGGCACGGGCGCCGGGTTTCGCGGCGAGGATCCTCTCCTCGGCGGCGTCGAGGGCGGTGTAGGCGCTTCCTCCGGCGAGGGCGCGCCAGGCGGTGGCCTCAGAGCCCCGCAGGTCGCTTGCCGCGGACTCGGTGAGGGTACGGCGGGTGGCGGCGGCGCCGGTGAAGAGCCGCAGTCGCTCCGCGTCGAGGCGGCCCGTGGTCCGCACGACGGAGAGCACGGCGTCCTCCTGGGCCAGTGCCTCGCCCGCGCGGGCGAACTCCAGCAGCACGCGCGCGTCGGAGCCGAGATCGGCGTCCTGGAAGCCGGTCAGGGCGCCGTCCACGGCGAAGGCCGCGCTGATGGTGTCGGTGTACCGCCGGAAGGCCTCGGTCCATCCGGCCTTCCCGTCGAGCACCCCGGTGCGCAGCGAGCGCAGCCCTTCGGTGCCGCGGACGAAGACGTCGAGGCGCCGCGAGACGCCCGCGGGGAGTTCCTGGCCGTCGGCGACGGTGTTGTGGTCGCCGAGCCTGAGCTGCGCCACGGCCGAATCGGTGCGGGCGGCGAGGTCCTTGAGGGTGGCGGCGTCGCCGGCCGCGGGGCCGGTCGCACAGCGCACGGCCGCGGTGCGCTCGGCCTGCAGCGCGGTCACCGCCGCGGTGAGGGGGGCGCGGACCTGGGCGTCCACGCGTTGCAACTGGCGGAGCCGGGAGACGTCCTGGGCGGTGCTGACCGTGGCGTACGCCCACAGGGCGAGCAGGGAGACCACCGGCACCATCAGCAGGCAGACGATCTTGGCGCGCACGGTGCGCGGCCGGATCAGCCGGCGCCCGCCCCGCGCGGGTGCGTCGATCGTCGCGGCGGCAGCGCGTGCGTCGGGCGTCGTGGTGCTCGCGGACGCGGCGGGGCGCTCGTGGGCGGGTGGCCCGGCGTGAGCGCGGCGGCCGCGCGCCCGGGGCGGCGCGTCGGCGCCGGCCGTGAGGGTCCTACGGGGTGTACGCATGGCCTCCTCGTTCGGGAGTGGGTCGGGCGGGCGGCGCGGAGGTCGTCGTGGCCGGGCGTGGCTCGTGGGCCGGGGGGCGTCTTGGCCAGGCGGGGGTGGTGGCTAGGGGGTGACGCTCTCGACCGGTCGCTGGGCGGAGGCGGATGCCTCGCGCTCCCCCGCCGTCGGGGACAGCGCGACGAAGGCCGAGGTGATGAAGAGGTAGGACCCGAGGCCGACGGCGAGGGGGAAGATGAACTGCATCGCCGTGGCCCCGGGCAGCGCGGTGTCGGAGGGCGTGACACGCACGCTGACCGCGAACATCGCGGTGTAGTGCATGCTGGTGACGGCCGCGCCCATGACGAGGGAGGCGACGGAGACCGCGAGGGGTGACTTGATGTTGAGTCCCGCCCACAGGGCCGCGGTCGCCGCGACGACGGCGATCAGTACGGACAGGGCGACGCGCAGCGGGTCGTAGTGCACCTCGCCGTGCAGCCGTACGGCGGCCATGCCCAGGTAGTGCATGCTCGCGACGCCCAGGCCGGTGGTGAGCCCGCCGAGCAGCAGGGCGCGGGTGCGGTCGCGGCTGTAGCCGACGGCGAACACGCCGCCGCAGACGACGAGCATGGCGACGAGCAGGCTGAGCACGGTCAGCGGCACGTCGTAGCGGATGTCGGTGCCGCTGACGGCGAAGCCGAGCATGGCCACGAAGTGCATGGTCCAGATGCCGGTGCCGATGGCGGAGGCGGCGGTGACGAGCCAGTTGCGCCGGGCGCGCCCGGTGGCGCCGAGCGCGCGCACGGTGCAGCGCAGCCCGAGGGCGGCGCCGAGGCAGGCCATCACGTACGACAGCACGGGGGTAAGCCAGCCGAAGGCGGCGTGGTCCAGGTGTCCCATGGCCCCGGGACGCTAGGGGGACACGGGCGCACAAAGGGGGCGCATTTCGAAAGTGCTGGAATATGACGCAGAGGTGTGCCGGAACGATCGCATCGGACTCGAACATGCGCACAGCTGCGTCATCCGTGTCGGTGAGAGGCGATGAGGAATCATGCGATGCATGAGCGATGACCACACGCGTGTTCAGGAGTTCTTCACCGCACGTGCGGCCGATTGGGACAGCCGCTTTCCCGACGACGGACCGGCCTACGCCGCAGCGGTCGCCGATCTCGGGCTGCGCCGGGGTGACCGGGTGCTGGACGCGGGGTGCGGCACGGGGCGTGCGCTGACCCCGCTGCGGGCCGCCGTGGGCCCCGCGGGCGTCGTCGTCGGCGCCGATCTCACGCCGGCCATGCTGCGGGCCGCGGCGCAGGCGGGACGGGACCGGGACGGCCTGCTGCTCCTCGCCGACGTGTCCGCGCTGCCGCTGCGCTCCGCGTCCTTCGACGCGGTGTTCGCCGCGGGGCTCATCGCGCACCTGCCGCGACCGGCCGACAACCTGCGGGAGCTGGCCCGCGTGGTGCGGCCCGGCGGCGTGCTGGCGTTGTTCCACCCCATCGGCCGGGCCGCCCTGGCGGCCCGGCAGGGACGGCGGATCACCCCGGACGATCTGCGCGCGGAGCCCAATCTGCGTGCATTGCTGACCGGTTCGGGCTGGCACATGACGTCCTACGCCGACCGGGACGACCGCTTCCTGGCCTTGGCGGTCAAGGAGGGCTGAGCGGTCACAGCCGCCCGGCGACCGCGGCGGCGAAGGCGTCGGGGTTGTCGAACATGACGTTGTGGCCGGCGTCGGGCACGGACACCACGCGGACGCCCGCGGCCCGCAGCCCGGCGGCGTCCGCCAGCTCTCCGCTGCGCTCACCCTGGAGGTAGAGCCGCTCCATCGGCAGCTCCTCCAGGAGCGTGCGCATCACCGGGTCCGAGCCGCGTCGCAGACCGACGGCGCTGCGGTGCAGCGCACGCGGATCGGCCAGCCGCATCGTCGCGGCCCACACGGGGCCCACCGTCCGCAGCACGCGCGCGTGGCCGCCGTCGGCGAAGGCGTCCTCGTCGTAGGAGGCGATGCCGCTGCTGCCGGCGCCGGACGGCGGGTGGCGGTCGAGGTTGGCCTCGGTGAGGACCAGCCGGGAGACCAGGTCCGGGCGGCGGTGGGCGAGCACCAGGGCGACCGAGCCGCCCATGCTGTGCGCGATCAGCTCCGCGCCGGTGATCTCCGCCGCGTCCAGGGCGGCGGCGAGCGCTCCCGCGTGATCCTCGAGGGTGTACCTGAAGTGCTCGGGCCGATCGCTGATGCCGTGCCCGGGCAGGTCGACGAACAGGCTGCGACGCCCTGCCAGTTCCGGCCGGGCCGCTATGTGCGCGTGGTAGACGGACGACGCCGCGCCCAGCCCGTGCACGTACACGCGTGCGGGCTCCGCACCCGGTGTCTCCGTCCAGCGGATGTGGCTGCCCCTGCCGTCGAACTCGGCCTGCTTCATCAAGTCCTCCCTCGATCGCCGCTGCTCGGCACACCCGCGGACCATACATCGTCATCGAGGTATAGAGAAAGCGATGTATTGCTCTGCCGATGTACCGCGTCCATGGGAGAGAATGCGGGCATGCTGGAGCTCGCCATCCTCGGATTCCTCTACGACGCCCCGCTGCACGGCTACGAACTGCGCAAACGCATCACCGGACTGACCGGACACGTCCGTCCCGTGGCCGAGAGCACCCTGTACCCGGCGATCAAGCGCCTGGAGAAGGCGGGGCTCCTGGCGCGCACCACGCAACCCGGGGCGGTCGCCGCGCCCCGCCACGTCCTGACCCTGACCGACGAGGGCAGGCGTGCACTGCGCGACCGCCTGGCGGAGCCGGAACAGCAGGACATCACCGACGAGAACCGCTGGTTCACGGTGCTCGCCTTCCTGCGGCACCTCGACGACCCCACCGCACAGGCGGTCGTCCTGCGCCGCAGGCTGACCTTCCTTCAGCAGCCGGCGAGCTTCTTCTACGACGGTGACCGGCCGGTGAGCGCCGAGGAACTGCCGGACCCCTTCCGGCGGGGTGTGCTCACCATCGCGCGCGCCACGTCGGAGGCGGAACTCACCTGGCTGCGCGAGACACTGGCGTCACTGGGGGACTGAGCCGCCCGTGTGCCGTACGGGGCAGCCACGCAGGCCGGGAACCGGCTGAGTGCCCAGATCGTTCAACCGGTAGCCGCCGGGGTAGCTCTTGATCTCCCAGTTCTGGCGCGCGAAGTGCGGGGCGCGTCGCGGCGGCAGCAGTCGGACCAGGCGTCCCCGGGTCCGCACCGCGCGGCGCACCAGCGCCTGGGCGGCGGGGCCGGGCGGCGTGTAGCGGAAGGCGTGCAGCAGCGGCTCGTCGAGCAGGGCGAGCGTGGCGGCACGCAGAACGGGGGCGAGCGGACGTGGATACCAGGAGGCCATCAGGTCGAGCGTGGCGTCGGACACCCGGCGCGCGGCCTCGTCCCAGCCGAAGTGCGCCTCCTCATAGGCGTCGAGGCAGGCTTCGAACTCCTCGAAGTCGGCGGGAAGGTCCTTGATGCCCATGTGCCGGCCGAGGGTGCGGAAGTGTTCGCAGAAGGCGACGGTCTCGTGGCGGGACAGCCTGCGCCAGCCGTAGGCGTCGATCCAGCGTCGTGGCATCACGACGAAGGTGCACAGCACATAGCGCATGTCCTCGTTGCTGATGTCGTAGCTGCGGTGCATCTGGTTGACGCGGCGGATCGCCGTGCGGCCCGGCGTGCTCGCGAAGCCGTGCTCCACGATCGCGTCGAGCAGGAGCGCGGTGTCGTCGTAGCGCTTCTGCGTGCGGTCCGTCAGTTCGCCGGTCTCCGCGAGGAGCCGCCCGATGCTCGGTACGGCGTAGGTGCGGTAGAGCGCCAGCTCCAGGGCGCGGGTGTAGTCCCAGGGGAACTCGTAGGCCGAGACCAGGCGGAGGATCTGCGTCGCATCACGGTACGGGTCCATGCGCCGGATCTGCCGAAGTCGTTCGTAGCGCTTCACCGCACCGTTCCTCTCCTGCCGCCGGGCTCCAACTCTACGTTCAACAGCAGCAGATGACGGGCATGAAGGGAACGGCCGGTCGGTCGGGAAGCACTCCCAGGGAAGGACGGTCACCATGTTCGGCAAGGTGCGCAAGGCCGGTGCCACGCTCCTCGGCTCGGTGCGGACACGGAGTGACACCGCGCGCGACGCTCGCCCGCACAACCTGTTCGAGGCGGCCGCCGTATACGTCTCGGCCAGGGCGGAGGACGACCAGGAGCGGGTGGACGAGGCGGCCGGCTGGGTGTCGCCGGAGGCGCTGTCGTTCGGGGTGAGCGAGCTGGCGTACCGCGCGGTCGTCGCGCTGGCCCGGGAGCGCGGCGAGTCGCCGCGGGAGGTGGCGCGGGCGCTGCTCGGACTGCCTGCGTCCTGACGCTTCCGCGCGCGCTCGTCCGTGGCGGTCGATTCGCCCCCGTCCAGGTGGAAAACTGCAGCTCCGGGTGCCCTTGGGAGTCGTGACAAGCGGCTCGGGGGCGCACTAGGGTGCGCGCCGTTGGACGAAACCGATGGGGAGGCTGTGATGGCCGGGACCGACGAGGACGCCGTCGCCGCCGCGGACGATGCGCTCTATGTACTCACAGCGGTGCTGCTGACGCCGGCGCAGTTCCCGAGTGTGCTCGGCGACGACTATCCGGAGGCGTGCGCCGCGCTGGGTCTCGCGCCGCTCGCCGACGGCTACGGCCTGGTGCTCGGCCAGGACGGTGCCGGCGCGCGCTGGACCGTCGTGACGGACGACGTGTCGCTGGTCGCCGTCGCCATCGCCTCGTGGGACTGCGGCATGGAGTACGACCTGTCGCCGGACGAGCGGTCGGTCGTCACCGCGCTCCCCGGCTGGCCGCTGTACGTCGCCGTCGCCGCACCCGGTCTCCCCGAGCCGCACGATCCGGAACGGGAGGAGGGCGACGGGCCGGTGCTCGCCCCGCCGGACACCTCGATCTGGGGCCCCGCACAGCGCCGGCTCGGCGCGGACGAGGTCGCTCTGCAGTGGTCGGCCTGGCGGGACCAGGTCGACGACGGCAGCTTCGCCCGGCCCGACGGCGGCGGCGAGGAGAGCGCGGCGCGGGACAGCGCGGACGACGAGGCACCGACGGACGCTGTCTCCGTCGCCCGTGAAGCCGGTGGAGCTGGTGGAACGGGTGGATCCGGTGGAGCGAATGGTGCCGGTGAAACCGGCGGCGCCGGTGAAGCCGACGGACAAGCGCAGCCGGACGCACGGCCCGCCGAGGAGGTGTCCGGGGAGGACTCCGCGCCGAGCGGCGTGCGCCGTGTGCTGGACGAGGTCCGTGCCTACGTGGACAGCCCGCCGCCGCTGGGCAGGGTGCGGTCGTCGTTCGCCCCGGGTGACGCGCGGACCCTGCGCGCCGACGGGCCGGGGTGGTCGCTGGTGGCCCGGACCGACGACATCGCGTTCGTGCTGTTCGACGAGCGGCCCGGCGAGGTCGTACCCGTTGGACGCGGGCCGGAACTGCCTGGTCTGCTGGAGGCCCTCGACAAGGTGGCCGTGCGCCCTCTGTGACAGCGCTCGACGGGCAGGGCGACGGCAGGGCGACAGCGCCCCCGGCGGCGGAGGCGACTCACTGGTCGAGGCCTCACCAAGCACGATGGGGCCCTATGGAGCACAGGCCCCCCAAGCATGGTGTGGCACCCCATGAAGCAGAGGCTTTCCCTGGGGTTCCACACCATGGCCGGTGGGCCACGGGGCCACCACGATGGGGCAGCCGCGGGCGGGTACGGCAGCCGCTGCCGCCCGCCTGTCTCCCCTGTCCCCGTCGTCCCCGCTGCCCCGGAGGCCGTATGCGTCCGTCCCGAGCGATCCCACTCGCCGCCGCCCTGCTGGCGGCCACCGTCACCGGTCCCGTGCCCGCCGCCCACGCGCAGACACCCCTGCACTGCGCGGGGCTGGAGGCGGTCCGGGTGCCCGGCGCCGAACTCCAGCGCAGCGCCTGTCTGCCCGATCTCACCACGGCGGCGCTCGCCGGCACCCCCTACACCGACACCGCCGACCAGGCCGGGCTCACGGCCGCGGCCACCCGCACGCCGACCGGGGTGCCGGGGGCCCAGATCGACGGCTACTTCCCGGACTCCTCCCACTTCAACACCACGCACGGCTGGCGCCACGACGCCCAGTTCGTGATCCGGCTGCCCGACCACTGGAACGGCGGCCTGGTGGTCACGGGCGCACCGGGCACCCGCAAGCAGTACGCGACCGACAAGGCGATCTCCGACCAGGTCCTCGCCCTCGGGTACGCCTACGCCGCCACCGACAAGGGCAACAACGGGGCCGACTTCTACCGTGACGGCACCCGTCCGGGCGACGCGGTCGCCGAGTGGAACACGCGCACCACGCAGCTCACCCGCGCCGCCCGCCGGGTAGTCGCCCAGCGGTACGGCCACGCGCCCCGGCGCACCTACGTCACGGGTATCTCCAACGGCGGCTATCTCACCCGCTGGCAGCTCGAGAACCATCCCGAGCTGTACGACGGCGGGGTGGACTGGGAGGGCGCACTGTGGACCACGCGCGGCCCCAGCCTGCTCACCTCTCTGCCGGCGGCCGTGGCCCGGACGCTCGGCGCGGCACGGGACGAGGATCTGTACGCGGCGGGCTTCGCGCGGGGGTCGGAGTTCCTGTGGCCGTATCACGAGAAGGCGTACTGGGGTGTGACGCAGAAGATCTACCGCGCGGAGTTCGACCCCGCCTACGACCCCGGTTGCCCCGGGCCGTCGGCCGGGAGCACCGCGGAGCAGATCCTCTCACCGTGCGCCTCGGACACCACGTACGACTACGCCTCGCGGCCCGCGGCCGTGCATCGCGCGGTGGCCCGGGTGGCACTGACCGGCCGTATCGGCAGGCCGCTGATCACGCTGCACGGCGACCTGGACGCGCTGCTGCCCAAGGCGGCCGACTCGGACGTCTACGCGCGGATGGTGGACAGGAGCGGACGTGGCGCGCTGCACCGGTACTACACGATCGCGGGCGGTACGCACGTCGACGGGCTCTTCGACAGCTATCCGGACCGGCTGCGGCCCATCCTGCCCTGCTACCGGTCGGCTTTCGACGCGCTGGTCTCCTGGGTGGAGCGGGGCACCGCTCCGCCCGCGGACCACACGGTGGCGAGGGCCGCGAGCGGTGACCTGGTCGGCTCGTGTGCCCTGAGCGGTGCGGACACCGCGGCCCGGTAGAGCGTCAGCGACCCAGCTCCTTGCGGGTGGCTGTCAGCGGCCCAGCTCCTTGCGGGAGACCCGGCGCAGCCTGCGGCGCTGGGAGGGGTCCAGGGTCAGGTAGGCGGCGGTCGGGACGCCGAGGACTATCAGCAGCGCTGCCCACCAGGGCAGCCAGATCAGCAAGAGGATCCCGACCGCCACACCCCCTGCGGCGATCTTCGCGTTCTTCGACATGGACGTCGCCTCCTTCGCGGCCGCTGCCGCTGTCTGTGGTGGAAACGGCCCCGCGTCTCCCGCAGTTCCGGTCGCCGACCCTGACAAAGCCCTGAGACGCGCCCCCTACGGGGCGCGCGCCAGGCCACCGCACCCATGGTGACCCGGCTCACACCCTCGCGACACCGATCGGTCGCGGTCGTGCTGTACCCTCGGCGACTCCGTCTCAGTAGTCAAATTTGAGGAGTGCGCTTCCGTCGTGCTGCGTCTTCCCTCGGCCACCCCGCCGGCGACCTCGCCCGACCCCGACGAACTCGCCCGGTGCAGCGTCGTGTTCGTGCCCGGCGACCCGCCTCGTACCGGTGCCGTCGCTTTCTGGCGGCCGGACGGTGCCGCGCTCGCGGCCCCGGCGCCGGGCTCCGTCACGGATCTGACCGTCGTGCAGCCCGCAGAGCACGGCGTGGAACGGGTGGCCGTGCCCGCGCTGCTGCTGCCGGTGCGCACCGCGCTGCCGGTCCTCACCCACGCGCGTGTCACCGGACACGGACATCGCGCCGCTTCCTTCTGGGGCTCGGCCGCCGTTCTGGCCCTGCACTTCGCAGCGCGCGGACTGCTGCTGCCGGGCCTGTCCGCGACCGGCCACGACGCCTGGCGCTCGGGTCCGCACACCACCCGGGACCTCGAGGACATCCGCCGGCTGGCCGCCTCGATGCCGCCGGAGGCCCACGCCGTCCCTCTCGGCTCCGCACGGCCGCTGCGACTGCACGATCCGGAAGAACTCCTGCGGGCCTTCCTCGACGCGGTCGCCGACACGCTGCCCCGCTCGCCGGCCGCCGCCGCGGTGACCGACGGGCCGGCCTTCGCCGTGCGGGAACCACAGCACGTGCCCGGACTGCGTGCCTGGGCGGCCGACATCGCCGCAGGTCACGACGCGGGGCTGCGGCTGTCCCTGCGCGTCGACGTGCCTGGGCTCACGGAGGCGACACCGGACGGCACCGAGGCACCGCTCTCCGCCACGCCGGGGCCGGCCGACGCGGCCCGGGACGGGAAGGCGCTGCGCTTCCGGGCCGTCCCGCAGGTGCACAGCGTGCGTGATCCCGCGCGCGTGGTCGACGCCGCCGGCCTGTGGGCGGCTCCGGAGTCCGCCGACGAGGCGTTCGGCCCGGGTGCCCGCATGGACGCCCTGGTCGCGCTGCGCCGCGCGACCAGGGCCTGGCCGCCGCTCGCTCCGCTGCTGTCGACGGCCGTCCCGGATGCCGTGGAGCTGGCCGACGAGGAGGTCACCGACTTGCTCGGCGCGGGTGCGCGTGCCCTGGCGCAGGCGGGGGTGGAGGTGCACTGGCCCCGGTCGCTGGCCCGCACGCTGACCACCAGGGCCGTCGTCGAAGCGTCCGACGCCCCGCACGGCCCCGGTCACGGCTCCACGCGCGTGCCGTCGCTCCTGGCCGGTGGGGCGGCGCTCTCGCTCTCCTGGTGGTTCGGTCTGGGCGAGCAGCAGCTCACGCGCGACGAACTGGACCGCCTCGCCGAGGCCGGCCGCCCTCTGGTGCGGCTGCGCGACCAGTGGGTCCTGATCGACCCTCAGGAGGTGCGGCGGGCCCGCGCGCGGCAGAAGCGCACCGTCACCCCCATCGACGCCCTCGGTGCGGCCCTGACCGGCGCGACGGAGATCGACGGCCGCCGTGTGGAGGTCCGGGCCACCGGGTGGCTCGCCGCTCTGCGCGACCGGCTCACCGCTCCGGACGACACACAGGAGATCGCCCAGCCGGCCGCGCTGGCCGCCACCCTGCGCGGCTACCAGCGGCGCGGGCTGACCTGGCTGGCCCGGAACACCGCCCTGGGCCTCGGCTGCTGTCTGGCCGACGACATGGGGCTCGGCAAGACGATCACCCTGATCGCGCTGCACCTGCACCGGCAGACCGACCCGGCGAGCGCCGGCCCCACCCTGGTGGTGTGCCCGACGTCCCTGATGGGCAACTGGCAGCGCGAGATCGAGCGGTTCGCGCCGGGCACGGCGGTACGGCGCTTCCACGGTCCGCGACGCGATCTGGACGCCGTGGAGGACGGCGAGTTCGTGCTCACCACGTACGGCACCCTGCGGCAGGACGCCGGGAGGCTGGCCGCGGTGTCCTGGGGTCTGGTCGTCGCGGACGAGGCCCAGCACGTGAAGAACGCCCACTCCGCCACGGCGCGCGCCCTGCGCACCCTCGGCGGGCACGCACGCGTGGCGCTCACCGGCACCCCCGTGGAGAACAACCTGTCGGAGCTGTGGGCGATCCTCGACTGGACCACCCCCGGTCTGCTCGGCGGCCTCGGCACCTTCCGCACCCGCTACGCGCACCTCGTCGAGGGCGGTCGCGACGCGGCCGCCGCCCAGCGGCTGGCCCGGCTGGTCGGCCCGTTCCTGCTGCGCCGCCGCAAGTCGGACCCGGGGATCGCGCCCGAGCTGCCGCCCAAGACGGAGACCGACCGCGCGGTCGCCCTCACCCCGGAACAGGCGGGCCTGTACGAGGCCGTGGTGCGCGAGACCCTCGCACGGATCTCCGAGGCCGACGACATGGCCCGCCGGGGACTCATCGTGAAGCTGATGACGGCGCTGAAGCAGATCTGCAACCACCCGGCGCAGTACCTCAAGGAGGAGGACCCGAGGATCGCCGGGCGGTCGGGAAAGCTGGAACTGCTGGACGAGCTGCTCGACACCATCCTGGCCGAAGAGGCGAGCGTCCTGGTCTTCACGCAGTACGTGGGCATGGCCCGGCTCGTCGAACGCCACTTGGCCGACCGCGGCGTGGCGACGATGTTCCTGCACGGCGGGACCCCGGTGGCCGCACGGGAGGCGATGGTGCGGCGCTTCCAGGACGGTGCGGTGCCGGTGTTCCTGCTGTCGTTGAAGGCGGCCGGCACGGGGCTGAACCTGACCCGCGCCGAGCATGTCGTCCACGTCGACCGGTGGTGGAACCCAGCGGTCGAGGCGCAGGCCACCGACCGGGCGCACCGCATCGGCCAGACCCGGCCGGTGCAGGTGCACCGGCTGATCGCCGAGGGGACCATCGAGGACCGCATCGCGCAGTTGCTGGACCGCAAGCGTGAGCTGGCCGAGGCGGTCCTCGGCGACGGCGAGGCGGCGGCCCTGACCGAGCTGACGGACGCGGAACTGGCCGAACTGGTCGAACTGAGGGACGGAGAGCGATGAACCGCCAAGCGACCGAGCGGGTCTTCACCGCGCTGCCGCCGGTGCACGGACGGGGTTTCGCCCGGACCTGGTGGGGGCTGGCCTGGCTGAAGGCTCTGGAGGACACCGCCCTGGACGCCGGGCAGGTGAAGACGGGGCGCAGGCTCGCGCGGGCGGGCGCGGTCGGCGCGGTGTCGGTACGGCCGGGCCGGCTCACCGCCGTCGTACGGGACCGGGACGGCGTCGGGTACCGGGCCGATGTGCTGCTGGCGCAGTTGTCCGAGGACGCGTGGGACCGGCTGCTCGGGATGGCGGTCGAGCGCGCGGGGCACGTGGCGGAGTTGCTGGAGCGGGAGATGCCGCCGCAGCTGGTCGAGGACGCGGCACACGCGGGTGTCGACCTGCTGCCGGGGATCGGTGATCTGGAGCCGCGGTGCGAGTGCGGGGCGTGGGACCACTGCGGACACACGGCGGCCCTGTGCCATCAGGTGGCCCGGCTGCTCGACGAGGATCCGTTCGTACTGCTGCTGATGCGCGGCCGGACCGAAGGGGCCGTGCTGGAGGCCCTCCAGTCCCGTGACGCGGCGCCCGCGGAGGAGCCGGAAGGGGTGGACGCGGCGGAGGCGTTCGCCGCCGGGGCCGTTCTGCCGCCGTTGCCCGCCCCGCCCGGGCTTCCCGGGGAGCCCGGGCAGCCGCCCTCCCTGGACGCCGAGACGGCCGGCCCCGACCCGGCCGCACTGGAGTTCCTGGCCGCCCGAGCCGCCGACGCCGCTCACCGGCTCCTGGCACACGCGCTGGCCCTTCCGTCGACGCCTGCGGATCGCGAGCTGACGACCGCGCAGGACGCCGTACGGCTGGCCGCCGGGGATCCACCGCCGGAGATCGCCCATCGACTGGCGGCCGCCTCGGGGAGGTCACCGCAAGCACTGGCCCGGGCCGCGCTCGCGTGGCAGCTGGGCGGGACAGCCGGCTTGTCCGCACTGGAAGAGGAGTGGACGCCTCCAGCGGAGGCACTGGCACGCGCACGTGCCGCCCTGGACGCCGCGTGGGACGACGACGACCAGCTCCCGCTGAAGGCCGAGGGCAACCGCTGGACGGTCACGGACGCACAGGTGCGGCTGGGCCGGGACGGCCACTGGTGGCCGTTCCGCCGGGCCCACGGTCACTGGATCCCGGCGGGCCCACCCGCCGCGGACCCGGCAACCGCCCTCACGACGGCCCGATCCGACGCCACGTAGGCGGCACACGACCCGCAGCCGGGCGCGGCGGGCCGTGCCCCCTGCCCGCCGCGCACGGCGAGCAGGGGTCACGGCGGCGGGTGTCCGTCCGCAGCGTCCGGCCCCGGGCAACGGCACAGACCGGAACACGGCCGGCCGGACCGAGGACGGTCCCCCCGAGAGAGAGCCACCCGGGCCGCAGCGCCCCGCCCGACGAGCGCCCGCCCCCCGGAGTTCACCCCACGGTCGCGCACCGTTGGGCAAGGGCCCCAACGCTGGCGACAGTCAGTGAACTTGCCCCCAGGAGGCCCGATGTCCCCGTACGCCGCCGGCCGGCGCCGTGTCCACCGCTCCCTCGCGGCGGGCGTCCCCCTCGCCGTGCTGGCCGCCCTCGCCGCGGCCCATCCGGCCGCGTCCGCTCCCTCCGGTGACGCCCGCGTCACGCGTACGGCGACGCTCGGCGACCTCCCGCTCGGTGAGTTCAGCAACGCGCTGCTGCCGGGCACGGTGGACGACGATCGCGGCGTGAAGCTCGGCGGCATCGGCAGCGACATCTACCCGGCTGGCAACCAGGGCGAGTTCTGGACGGTGACGGACCGCGGGCCCAACGGACAGATCAAGGTCGACGGCAGCAAGCGCCGCACGTTCCCGGTCCCGGGCTTCGACCCGGCGATCGTGAAGATCCGCGTGCAGGGCGGCACGGTGCGGGTGCTGAAGGCCGTCCCGGTCACCACGGCGTCGGGCCGTCCCGTCACCGGTCTGCCGAACCAGCGGGGCCGCGACGAGGCGCCGTACTCCTACGACGCGAAGACGCCGCTGTCCTACGACCCGAACGGTCTGGACACCGAAGGGATCGTGCGGGCGGCGGACGGGAGTTTCTGGCTCGTCGACGAGTACGGGCCCTCGCTGGTCCACGTCTCCGCCGTCGGCGAGGTCCTCACCCGGTACGTGCCCAGGGGCCTGCACCTGACCGGGACCGACTATCCCGTGGTGGAGGCCCTGCCGTCGGTCCTGCTGCACCGGAAGACCAACCGCGGGTTCGAGGGGCTGGCGCAACTGCCGGGCGGTGACCTGGTGATGGCGCTGCAGAGCCCGCTGTCGCTGCCGGACACGGCCGCGGGCGAGTCGTCCCGCACCACGCGGCTGCTGCGCTTCTCGCCGAGGAAGCAGGCGGTGACGGCCGAGTACGCCTACCGCTTCGACCCGGTCGGCGTGGTGGACCCGGGCGAGGACGACACCTCGGAACTGAAGATCTCCTCTGTGGTCGCCGTGGGCGGTGACCGGCTGCTGGTCGAGGAGCGCACCGACCGGACGGCCCGACTGCAACTGGTCCGTCTGGATCGCTCGGCGGACATCCTCGGCGGCCGCTGGGACGACGACACGACGTCGCCGTCGCTGGAGCAGCTCGACGACCCGGCGTCCGCGGGCGTCCCGGTGCTGCGCAAGCGTCTCGTGGTCGACCTGGGCACGGTGGCCGGTGTGCCCGGGAAGATCGAGGGCGTCGCGCGCGTGGACCACGACACGCTCGCCCTGATCAACGACAACGACTTCGGGATGACCGACGGCACCGGCGCCTTCGACGCGCAGGGCCGGCTGGTGGACAGCGGCGTGAAGACGACCGTGATCCACGTGCGCCTGCCGCACTCGCTGTAGGCGGCGCGGGCGAGGACGACACGCCTGTGAGCAGTACCCGGTACGCACCGTGGAGGGGGCACACGTAGGCCCCCTCCACGACGGGGCACACGCGGGCCCCCACGACGGGGCACACACGGGCCCTCTCCACGACGCATCCGCCGAGGGGGGACCCGCGCGTGCCCCTCGGACGCACCCGCCGGTCACACCCGCCGATCAGCCGCGCGCCCCCAGCAGGTGGTCCATGGCGAGCTGGTCGAGGTGCTCGAAGGCCATGCCGCGGGCGGCCGCCGCCTCGACGTCGAAGTCCTCGAAGGCGGCGCGGTCGGCGAGCAGCGCCGCGAGGCCGTCACCGGCGGTGGGCTGGGCGAGCTGGTCCAGCCGGGCGGCGCGCAGCGCCTGCTGCACCTCCGGGTCACCGCGGAACGCGGCGGCGCGCTCCTTGAGGACGAGGTAGTTGCGCATGCAGCCCGCGGCGGAGGCCCACACACCGTCGAGGTCCTCGGTGCGCGGCGGCTTGAAGTCGAAGTGCCGCGGACCGGCGTACCCGGCGCTCTCCAGCAGGTCGACGAGCCAGAACGCGGCCCGCAGGTCGCCGGCGCCGAAGCGCAGGTCCTGGTCGTACTTGATGCCGGACTGGCCGTTGAGGTCGATGTGGAACAGCTTGCCCGCCCACAGGGCCTGCGCGATGCCGTGCGGGAAGTTCAGCCCGGCCATCTGCTCGTGCCCGACCTCGGGGTTCACGCCGTACAGCTCGGGGCGCTCCAGGCGCTCGATGAACGCGAGCGCGTGACCGACGGTGGGCAGCAGGATGTCGCCGCGCGGCTCGTTGGGCTTGGGCTCGATGGCGAAGCGCAGGTCGTAGCCCTGTTCGGTGACGTACTCGCCCAGGAGGTCGAAGGCCTCCTTCATCCGGTCCAGCGCCACGCGCACGTCCTTGGCCGCGCCGGACTCGGCGCCCTCGCGGCCGCCCCAGGCGACGTAGACCTCGGCGCCCAGCTCGACGGCGAGGTCGATGTTGCGGATGGTCTTGCGCAGCGCGTAGCGGCGCACGTCGCGGTCGTTGGCGGTGAAGGCGCCGTCCTTGAACACCGGGTGGGTGAACAGGTTCGTGGTCGCCATCGGGACCTTCATGCCGGTCGCGTCCAGCGCCTGCCGGAAGCGCTTGACGACCGCCTCGCGCTCGGTGTCGGTGGAGCCGAAGGGGATGAGGTCGTCGTCGTGGAAGGTCACCCCGTACGCGCCCAGCTCGGCAAGGCGCTGCACCGTCTCGACCGGGTCCAGGGCGGCGCGGGTGGCGTCGCCGAAGGGGTCCCTGCCCTGCCAGCCGACGGTCCACAGACCGAACGTGAACCTGTCCTCGGGGGTGGGCTGGTAGTTCATGCCACGGCTCCTTGCTGTTGCTCTTGTCGCGTGCCCTTGTCGCGGGCTCTTGTCGCGTGCCCTCGTCGCGGGCTCTTGTCTCGTGCTCGCGACTATTTCGTCATGGCGCTTTACAAATTAGTATGCCCACGCACCAGGGGGAAAAGACAAGGGGCACGCCGTCCCCAGTCGCACCGAGAGGGAGAGCACGATGTCAGCAGCCGAGGGTCCGCTCGTCGTCGGCGTGGACACGTCCACGCAGTCCACCAAGGCGCTGGTCGTCGACGCGTCCACCGGCCGGGTCGTGGCCGACGGCCAGGCGCCGCACACGGTCTCCTCGGGCGCGGGCCGAGAGAGTGATCCCCGGCAGTGGTGGGACGCGCTGTGCGAGGCGCTGCGCCAGTGCGGCGAGCCCGCGCACGAGGCCGCCGCGGTCTCGATCGGCGGGCAGCAGCACGGTCTGGTCACCCTGGACGAGCGCGGGGAGCCGGTCCGGCCGGCCCTGCTGTGGAACGACGTCCGCTCGGCACCGCAGGCGCGCCGGCTCACCGAGGAGCTGGGCGGGGCGAAGTTCTGGGCCGAGCGCACCGGAAGCGTGCCCACCGCGTCGTTCACGGTGACGAAGTGGGCCTGGCTCGCCGAGCACGAGCCGGAGGCGGTGCGGGCGACCCGCGCGGTGCGCCTGCCGCACGACTACCTGACGGAGCGGCTCACCGGCCAGGGCACCACCGACCGCGGTGACGCGTCGGGGACCGGCTGGTGGTCCTCCGCGAGCGAGGCGTACGACGAGGAGATCCTCGCGCGCGTGGGCCTGGACCCGGCGCTGCTGCCGCGCGTGGTGCATCCCGGAGAGGTCGCGGGCACGGTGCGTGAACACCACGACCTGCCGTTCTCCAAGGGCACCCTCGTCGCGGCGGGCACCGGCGACAACGCGGCCGCCGCGCTGGGGCTCGGCCTGCGTCCCGGTACGCCGGTGATGAGCCTCGGCACCTCCGGCACGGTGTACGCGGTGTCCCGGCGCCGCCCCGCCGACCCGACCGGTACCGTGGCGGGCTTCGCCGACGCCCGCGGGGACTGGCTGCCGCTGGCCTGCACCCTGAACTGCACGCTCGCCGTCGACCGCGTCGCCGCCCTGTTCGGCCTGGACCGCGAGGCCGTCGAGCCCGCCGCCGACGTCACCCTGCTGCCCTACCTGGACGGCGAGCGCACGCCGAACCTCCCGGACGCCTCGGGCCTGCTGCTGGGCCTGCGCCACGACACGACCGCCGGCCAGCTGCTGCAGGCCGCCTACGACGGCGCCGTGCACGCCCTGCTCGGCGCGCTCGACCTGGTCCTCGACGAGGACGCGGACCCCACCGCTCCGCTCCTGCTGATCGGCGGCGGCGCCCGCGGCACGGCCTGGCAGCAGACGGTACGGCGGCTGTCGGGCCGCCCCGTGCAGGTGCCGGAGGCCCGGGAACTGGTGGCGCTCGGCGCTGCGGCCCAGGCGGCCGGCCTGCTCACCGGCGAGGACGCCGCTGCCGTCGCCCGACGCTGGGACACCGCCCGGGGGCCGGTGCTGGAGGCCGTGGAACGGGACGAGGAGACGCTGAACAGGATCTCCGGGGTACTCTCCGACGCGTCCCCGCTGCTCGGGCGGGGGGATCGCTGACGACATCGACCGAGGACCGGCTTCCGGCATGACCGCACCGCTGCACGAGACCCACCCGGCGTCCCCGGGGCGCGCGCTGCCCGACACGCAGCAGGGCATGCGCCGCCGCAACCTGTCCCGGGTGATGCACACGGTCAGCGCCCAGGGCCCGCTCTCCCGCGCCGCGGTCGCCTCCCGCATCGGCCTGACGCGTGCGGCGGTGTCCACCCTCGTCGACGAGCTGATACGCACCGGACTGCTGCAGGAGCTCGGCCCCGAGCGGCCCGGACGGGTCGGCCGGCCGGGCTCCGCGCTCGCCGTCAGCGACCGCGGTCCGGCCGGGATCGGCGCGGAGGTCGGCGTCGACCATCTGGCGGTCTGCGCCGTGGATCTGCGCGGCCAGGTGCGGGCCCGGGCCGAACGGCACGGCACGAACCGGGACCGCTCCCCCGAGCCCGTCCTGACCGAGCTGGCCGAACTGGTCCGGCAGGTCGTCGCCGAGGCGGAGGGCGAGGGCCTGTGGCCCGCGGGACTCGCCGTGGCGGTGCCCGGCCTCGTCGCTCCGGACGGGCGCACGGTCGTCCGGGCCCCGAACCTCGGCTGGCGCGACACCGACCTCGGCCCGCTGCTGCCGGGCGACGTCCCGCTGGTCGTGGACAACGAGGCCAACTTCGGCGGCCTGGCCGAGCTGTGGCTCGGCGCGAGCACACCCCGGGACTTCCTGCACGTCTCGGCCGAGATCGGCATCGGTGCGGCGGTGGTCGTGGACGGGCGGCTGCTGCGCGGGGCGCGCGGCTTCGCGGGCGAGCTGGGGCATGTGCCGGTCCACCCCGACGGCCCGGCCTGCGGTTGCGGCGGCCACGGATGCCTGGAGCAGTACGCCGGTGAGGAAGCGGTGCTGCGGGCGGCCGGCGTCGAGGCGGGCGAGGACCGGGTGGGGCTGCTCGCGGAGCGGGCCGCGGGCGGCGACGAGGCGGTGCGGCGGGCCCTGCGGGAGGCCGGCGTGGCGCTCGGCATCGCCCTGACCGGGGCGGTCAATCTGCTCGACCCCGAAGCCGTCGTGCTGGGCGGTGCGCTGGCCGGTCTCGCGCCGTGGCTGCTGCCGGCGCTGCGGGAGGAACTCGACCGGCGCACGGCCGGACGCGGCTGCCCGGTCTCGGTGTCCCGGCTCGGTCCGCAGGGACCGCTGCTGGGCGCGGCGCACTCGGTGGTGCGCGCGGTGCTGGACGACCCGGCCCGGGTGGCGGAACGCGCCTGACCCACGGCGCACCCCCACCCGCACCCGCACCCGCACCCGCACCCGCACCCGCACCCGCACTCCTCAACGCCTCTCCACCCCACCGCAGTTCGCCCGAACGGGTGATCGCGTTGTCCCCAATGCCCGCACCGTCCACCGACCCGGCGCCGTCCTCTTCTGCCGGCCCCGCGACGGTCGTACCGTGAAGTCGGTCGTCGCCCGCCCCTCGCGGTGAACTCGCCTTCCCAGCCGCGCGCCTGACGGGTCGTGACCCGACGCACGAACGACCCCGGGAAACCACCCAGGAACGACCCGGAACCACCCAGGAACGACCCATGTACGCCCCCTGAATGCCCCCGCACGACCCCAGGATCCTGAGCGCCCACCCCGGCCTGCCGTACGGCGGCCGGGCACCCTCCCCCCACCGAAAGGCATCCGCTCATGGAACGGTCACGACCGCTGCCCAGCAGGCGACGACTCCTCGCCGGCGCCGCCCTCGCCGCCGCCTCCTCCGCCCTTCTCCCGGTCGCGCGGGCCGGCGCCCAGGCGCAGGCCGTGGACTACCCGCCCGCCGAGTGGCAGCCGGCGAGCAGCTCGAACTACACGGCGTCCAGTCGGCCGGTCTCCTATCCGCTGGACTACGTGATCATCCACGTCACCCAGGAGACGTACGCCACGACCCTGTCCATCTTCCAGAACCCCCAGAAGAAGGTGTCCGCCCACTACGTCGTGCGCTCCTCCGACGGGCACGTGGCCCAGTGCGTCCGGGAGAAGGACATCGCCTGGCACGCGGGGAACTGGGACTACAACACGCGCAGCATCGGCATCGAGCACGAGGGGTGGGTCGACCAACCGGCCTACTTCACGAACGCGCTGTACGAGCAGTCCGCGAGACTCACGGCGGCGATCTGCGACCGCTTCGGCATCCCGAAGGACCGTGCGCACATCCTCGGCCACTACGAGGTGCCCGGCACCGACCACACGGACCCGGGACCGAACTGGGACTGGGTGCGCTACATCCGGCTGGTCAACTTCGCCTGACGGGCCGACACCAGGACAGCGGCACATCCCGGACAGGACCCGGCTCGGCGGCCGTTTCCCGGGACGGAACCCGGCCCGGGCGGCACACTCCGGGACAGCACCCTCCCCGGCGGCGCGCGCCTCACCTCCCCCACTCCATCAGCCGCGCCAGCGCCGCCGCGGTCCCCGCGAAGCCCTCCTCGCCGAGCAGTTCGCGCAGTTCGGCGTTGGTGCGGTCGATCTCCGGCCGGGCGGCCCGCAGCGCCGCGCGTCCGGTGTCCGTCAGGTCCAGGACGACCGCGCGGTGTTCGCCGGGATGTGCTCGGCGCTCGACGAGGCCGGCCGCGGTGAGCCGTCCGACCAGGCCGGTCACGGCGGACTCGCGCAGGCCGAGGGTGGTGGCGAGTTCCCGCTGGGTGAGGCCCGGCCGATCATGGACGGCGAAGAGGGCACCGAGCTGTGCGGTCGTGATGCCGGCGGCCTCCAGCAGGCGCCGGTCGGCGCCGGTGCGCAGCTGGTGGGCCGCCCGCTGGAGCAGGAAGAACAGACGCAGGTCGGGCTCGGCCATGGAGTGATCTTGACAGAGGGACGGGGCCGCCGCCAGGCTCACTTCACTACTGAAGTGAGGAGCCACGCGTGCATGATCCGTCCGGTCTGGAAGAGGCGCGGAAGGTGCTGGCGGAGCAGCCCTTCAGCGCGCTGCTCGGCGCCCGGCTGGTCGCCTTCGGCGGCGGCGAGGCGACGCTGGAGCTGGACATCCGCGAGGAACTGCGCCAGCAGTACGGCTTCGTCCACGGGGGCGTGCTGAGCTACGCCGCGGACAACGCCCTGACCTTCGCCGCCGGCAGCGCGGTGGGCACCGGGGTGATCACCGCCGGGTTCACCATCGACTATCTGCGTCCGGCCCAGGGTGCGGTGCTGCGGGCGCACGCCCGCGTGGTGCGGGCCGGGCGGACCCGGGTGGTGTGCCGGTGCGATCTCACCACCACCGGTGAGGACGGCACCGAGACGCTGTGCGCGGTGGCCCAGGGCACGATCTCGGTGACCGGCGGGCCGTGACACCGAACGCGTGGCCTCTGCCCTGAGCGGCAGCCCCCGACAGGCCCTGTTTTCTCACCCGATCTCGTGCAGTCGCCCCGTGTACGCCGCGCGGGCAGGCGTCATCTGGTGCACTTCCCTGGTGTCCTGGGACAGTTGACGCGACTTCAGGGGGCTCGGTGACGGCACGTCGGAAACACAGAGCACGAGGCAGATCGGCGCTGACGCTCCTCGCGGCGCTCGGCACACTGACGGGAGCGGCGCTGGCGGGCGCGGCGCCGGCCGGTGCCGCCGAGCGGGGGACGCCGGTCGCGCCGGGCGTGGTGTACGAGGAGTTCGACATCAAGGGAGCCAAGGGGCCCGCGCACGCCCATGTGCTGAGCGTGGACCTGCGCAACGCCAAGGTGCACCTCGGGCTGCTGTACCCGGGCGCGGTGGCCGCGCGGGCGCCCGTCTCGCGGCTGGCCGACGCCGAGGGTGCCGTCGCGGGCGTCAACGGCGACTTCTTCAACATCACCGAGACGCAGCACCCGGGCGTGGACGCGACCGGGGCGAGCGTGGGCCCGGAGATCGCGGCCGGGCACGCGCTGAAGGCGGCGGTACCGGACGGGCAGCGGTTCGGGCCCGCACTGCCGCCCGGCACCACCACCGAGGAGGTCCTCGGCATGGGGACCGACCGGCGGGCGCGGATGGGGCGGTTGCGCCTGCGCGGCTCGGTCCGCACCGCGCACGGCACGCTGTCGCTCGGCGGGCTGAACCAGTACGCCCTGCCGGCGGGTTCCGTGGGCGCGTTCACCGCCGAGTGGGGCAGCGCCTCACGGAAGCGGGCGACCTGCGGCACGGACACCGAGCGGGCCGCACCGTGCAGTAGCGACACCTACGAGGTGACCGTCCGTCAGGGGCGGGTGGTCGCCGCGTCCGGTACACCGGGCGGCGGGCCCGTCGCACGCGGGACGACCGTGCTGGTCGGCCGGGAGGCCGGTGCGCAGTGGCTGCGGAAGCTGGCCGAGGGCGAGCGGGTGAGCGTGACGCACCGGCTGGTCGCCGCCGGGAGCGGGGTGCCGTACCACTTCGCGCTCGGGGGTTATCCGCTGCTCACCGGCGGGCGGCCGCTGCCGGGACTGGACGACTCCACGGCTGCCGTGCGCACCGCTGTGGGGCTGGCCGACGGCGGGCGGCGGGTGCTGCTGTTCGCCCTGGACGGAGCCGCCGAGTACCGCACGGGGCTGACCGTCGCCGAGGTGGCCGAGGCGCTGCGCGGGCTGGGTGCCCGCGACGGGTTCAGCCTGGACGGCGGCGGCTCCACCACGCTGGTGGCCCGGGCCCCGGGCGAGACGGCCGTGTCCGTGCGCAACCACCCGACCGGCGGCGCGGAGCGGCCCGTCCCGAACGGCATCGGTGTGTTCGCCGGCCGGTGAGGGACCGGCGGGCTCACGGCCGCAGGCTGCCGACGATGTCGGCGGTGGCCGTGAGCCCGCTCTGGATGGTCGGAGCCATGCTCGTGCTCGCGAGGTAGAAGCCCAGCAGCAGGCAGACCAGCGCATGGGTGATCTTCAGTCCGCCGTTGCGGATGAAGATCACCGCCAGGACCAGGAGCAGCAGCACCACTGAGATGGAAATCGCCATCGTCGGCCTCCTCCGCCACGACGCCGCACGACGCGACGCCACGCCCGTGCACGCCCGTCCGTTTCACGGCGTTCGGCCGCAAGTGTGGCGTAGGCGAGGGTTGGCCCGGGTGGCTGACATGTCCCCCGAACGGGTGGTGTCACCGCGCCCGGTGGGCGTCCAGGAAGGCTTCGGCGCCGGCCAGGTCGTCCGTGTTGAGGTGGTCGACGCCGGCGGCGAGCAGTTCCGTCCACAGCGCGTCCCGGGCGGCGCCGGGTGTGTCGGGGGTGCCCCAGAACCGCACCCGCTGCCCGCGTCCGTGCGCCTGGGCCACGATGCCGCGCAGCTTGGCGCGCTCGGCGTCGGGGAAGGCGCCGGCTCCCTGCCAGGTGAAGTTCAGCGTCCAGTTGTCGCTGATCAGCGGGATGAAGGAGGCGGGTGCGGCGCTGCCGAGGTCGGCGAGCCGTCCGTCGTAGAAGGCGTGCCGGACGGGCTGTGCCTCCATCGGGGCGCGCGCCGCCCGGTCACCGGAGACGACCGCGGTGACGGGTCCCGGGTGGACGCGGCCGTGGGCGTACGTGGTGAACAGGTGCCGGTGGCGGCTGAGGTGGCGGTCGAGTTCCCGGTAGGTGGAGGAACCCTCGGTCTTGATGTCGATGAGCAGCTGGAGCGGCTTGCGGTCGCCGCGGTAGACGGATCCGCCCTGGGCGCGGACGCGGGCGGCGAGCGGGGCCAGGTAGAGGGACTCCAGGGTGCGGGACGGGTCGAGGTCGACTGAGTCGTGGGCGACGAGGAGCTGGTCGCCGACGAGGAAGATGTCGGCCTCGACGCTGCCGAAGCGGTGGTCGAGCGCGTCGAGGAGGGGGCGCGGGTGCTCGTAGTCGTTGTGGGCGTGAGCGTTCCACAACGGGTGCGCGCCGGGGCGTCGCCCGGCGGCGAGCGACCGGTTCGCGGGCAGCGCGACGGCGCCGGCGAGGGCGGCGCCGAGAGTGGTGAGGGCTGCGCGGCGGGTGGTGAGGGCCATGCTCTGCCTCCCAGGAGGACCGGATCGGAAAACCTCCGTGAGTATGAGGTCAGGCATGCGTCAAAGGCCCTGTCCGGCCGAGGAGTTGGCCGAACCGCCGTCCCTGGTTCACCGGCTTCCCTCGGCGCACACGAAAGAGCCCGCCCCTGGCGGGGCGGGCTCTTTCGGGGTGGTGCGTCAGGGTGCCCGGAGGTCCACGAGTGCGGCCAGCGCCTCGCGGTGCGCCCCGGCCGTGCCGTAGGCGATCGCGTCGGCCTTGGCCCGCTTGAGGTACAGGTGGACGGGGTGTTCCCAGGTCATGCCGATGCCGCCGTGCAGTTGCAGCGCCTCCTCGGCGGCGTGCACGGCCACGGGCGCCGCGTACGCCTGCGCGACGGCGACCGCCACGTCGACGTCCGTGTCGGTCGCGAGGGCGTCGGCGGCACCTCGGGCGGCCGCCCGGAGGTTGACGACTTCCAGCCACAGCTGGGCGAGGCGGTGCTTGAGCGCCTGGAAGCCGCCGACGGGCCGGTTGAACTGCTTGCGCTCCTTGAGATGGCGCACCGTCTCGGTCAGCGTCCATTCGGCGAGGCCCAGTTGCTCGGAGGCGAGCAGCCCGGCCGCGGCACGCAGGGCCCGTCGTACGGCGGGCCCGGCGTCGCCGACACGTCGGCCGGGGGCGCCGTCCAGCCGTACCGTCGCCACCGGACGGGTCAGGTCCAGCGACACCTGGGCGGTGACGGTGGCGGCGTCCGCGGCCACGGCGTACAGCGCGCCGTCCTCGCCCGGCACGAGCAGGACGTCGGCGGCAACAGCGTCGGCGATGCCCGTCAGCTCGCCGTGCAGCAGCCCGTCCCGCACGCTTACGGCGGGGAAGGCGGCGCCCGGCGCGAGGTGCAGGCCGACGGCGAGGGCACCGATGGTGCGGCCGGAGGCCAGGGCGCCGAGCAGTTCCGCGTCACCGCAGGCCAGCAGCGCCTCGGTGGCGACGACGGCGCTGGTCAGGTACGGCACCGGCGCGACGGCGCGGCCCAGCTCTTCCAGCACGACGGCGGCTTCGCGGTGTGAGGCGCCCTGGCCGCCCTGCTCCTCGGGCACCAGCAGCCCGGCCAGGCCCATGGACTCGGCGAGGGACTTCCACAGGGCGCGGTCGTGCGGGGTGTCGCTCTCCACACGGGCGAGCACGTCGGCCGGGGCGCAGTGGTCGGTGAGCAGGTCCCGGACGGCGGCCCGCAGCGCCTCTTCCTCCTCGGAGTACAGCAGGTCGGGCTGTGTGCTCATCGGGACAGGTCCTTCCAGGCGACGTCCTTGTCGGTGCGCGGCTCGGAGGGCAGCCCGAGGACGCGCTCGGCGACGATGTTGAGCAGGACCTCGCTGGTCCCGCCCTCGATGCTGTTGCCCTTGGAGCGCAGATAGCGGTACCCGGCGTCCCGGCCGGTGAAGTCGACCAGCTCGGGGCGGCGCAGGGTCCAGTCGTCGTACAACAGGCCCTCCGGCCCGCGCAGTTCGACCTCCAGGCCGCTGATCTCCTGGTTGAGCCGGGCGAAGGCGAGCTTCATGCCGGCGCCCTCGGGGCCGGGCTGGCCGGCGACGAGCTGCTGGCGCAGGCGTTCGGCGGTGAGGCGGGAGACCTCGGCCTCGACCCACAGCTTCAGCAGCCGCTGATGCAGGTCGTGGGTGCGCAGTTCGGGGCGTTCACGCCAGGTCGTCGCGGCCTTGCCGATCATGCCGCCCTCGCGGGGCAGTGCCATGCCGCCGATGGCCACCCGCTCGTTGTTGAGCGTGGTCTGCGCGACCCGCCAGCCCTCGCCGACCTCGCCGATGCGGTGCGCGTCGGGGATGCGGACGTCGGTGAGGAAGACCTCGTTGAACTCGGCCTCACCGGTGATCTGGCGCAGCGGCCGGACGTCGACACCGGGGTCGGTCATGTCGCAGGCGAAGTAGGTGATGCCGGCGTGCTTGGGCACGTCCGGATCGGTGCGGGCGATCAGGATGGCCCAGCGGGCGTTGTGCGCGCCGGACGTCCACACCTTCTGCCCGTTGACGACCCACTGTCCTCCGGAGGGGCCCCCGTCCTCGCGTACGGCGCGGGTGCCGAGTGCGGCCAGGTCGGAGCCGGCGCCGGGCTCGCTGAACAGCTGGCACCAGACCTCCTCGCCGGTCCACAGGGGCCTCAGGAATCGCCGCTTCTGCTCCTCGGTGCCGTACTTGAGGATCGTCGGCGCGGCCATGCCGAGGCCGATGCCGTTGCGGCGCGGGTCGTTGTCCGGGGCGCCCGCGGCGGCCAGCTCGGCGTCCACCACGCCCTGCAGGGAGCGCGGGGCCCCGAGGCCACCGAGGCCCTCGGGGTAGTGGACCCAGGCGAGACCGGCGTCGAAGCGGGCGCGCAGGAAGTCCAGGCGGTCCGTCGTCGCGGGCGGGTGCGCGTCCAGCAGGTCGCGGGTACGGCGGCGCAGTTCCTCGGCGTCGGTCATGCCGCTCCCTCCGTCACCACGGCGATCCGGCCGGTGCTGCGGCCGTCCGCCACCTTCTGCACGCCCGCCGCGGCCTCGGCGAGCGGCACCCGCTCACTGACCAGCGGCTTGATCGCGCCCCGGGCGGCCAGCTCGGTGAGCTGCTCGTGGCACTGCTGGACGAGCTTGGGGTTCTTGGTGTTGTACAGGCCCCAGTGCAGGCCGAGGATCGAGTAGTTCTTCACCAGCGCGTGGTTGAGACCGGGGCTGGGAATCGTGCCGCTCGCGAAGCCGACCACGACGATCCGGCCCTCGAAGGCGACGACCTTGGTGGACTGGGTGTAGGCCTCGCCGCCGACCGGGTCGTAGATCACGTCGGCGCCGCGGCCACCGGTGGCCGCCTTGACGGCGGCGACGACGTCCTCGGCGCGGCGGTCGATCACCACGTCGCAGCCCAGCTCCCGGGCGACGGCGGCCTTCTCGGCGCCGCCCACGACACCGATGACGGTGGCGCCGGCGGCCTTGCCGAGCTGCACGGCCGCGCTGCCCACCCCGCCCGCGGCGGCGTGCACGAGCAGGGTCTCACCGGCCTGGAGGGCGGCCCGGCGGTGCAGGCCGAACCAGCCGGTCTGGTAGCCGATGTGCAGGGCGGCCGCCTCCGCGTCGTCCAGCGCGTCGGGCGCCGGCAGCAGGGCGGCGGCGTCCGCGACGGCGTACTCGGCGAAACCGCCGTACGGCAGGGCCGGGTTGGCGATGACGCGGCGGCCGTCGTCCGTCTCGCCGCAGATCTCCACGCCCGGCGTGAACGGCAGCGGCGGCCGGATCTGGTACTGGCCCCGGCACAGCAGGGCGTCCGGGAAGTTGATGTTCGCGGCACGCACCCTGAGCAGGACCTGGCCCTCGCCGGGCGTGGGGCGCTCGACGTCAGCCAGGCGCATCACCTCGCTCGGCTCACCGTTCTCGTGCACCTGCCATGCCTGCATGCGGGGCCTCCACAAGACTGCGTCGTCCGACGGGTTCACCGCATACTAAGCGGTCGCTTGCCGTTCAGGGAACAGTCGCGTGCGTCACCCCCGCTTCGGCCGCGCCCGGACGTGCATCCGCTCGCCCTGCGGGCCGAAGAGGCTGAGGAACTCCACCGGCCCCTCCCCCGTCGAACCGAACCAGTGCGGCACCCGGGTGTCGAACTCGGCGGCCTCCCCCGGCGTGAGCACGACGTCGTGCTCACCCAGCACCAGGCGCAGCTTCCCGGAGAGCACGAACAGCCACTCGTAGCCCTCGTGCGTGCGCGGTTCGGGCTGCTCGGCGCGCTGCGGCTCGACCATCTTGTAGGCCTGGAGCCCGCCCGGCTGCCGGCTCAGCGGGTAGAGCGTCCGGCCGCCGCGGGTGATCGGCTTCGCCCGTACCCGGGGGTCGCCGACCGGCGGTGCGCCGACCAGCTGGTCCAGCGGGACCTGGTGCGCCTGCGCGATCGGCAGCAGCAGCTCCAGGCTGGGCCGGCGCAGGCCGGACTCCAGCCGGGACAGCGTGGAGACCGAGATGCCGGTCGCCTCCGAGAGCGCCGCCAGCGTCACCTCCCGCTCCTTGCGGATCCTGCGCAGTCTCGGGCCGACGCCCGCGAGAACCTCGTCCGTCGTCATGCCTCCATTGTGGCTTGCCGAACCGGCAAAGACGTTTGTCGTTTCCGGATCGTCCGGGTCACTGTCGGGGCCGGAGGTGGTCACCATGACCGAGACAGTCACCGGGAACGGGATGGCCGAGGCGTACGACGTGGTCGTCGTCGGCGGCGGCGCGGCCGGGCTGTCCGCCGCGCTGGTGCTGGGCCGGGCCCGGCGCCGCACGCTCGTCGTCGACGCGGGCGAGCCGCGCAACGCGCCCGCCGCGCACATGCAGGGCTTCCTGTCCCGGGACGGGATGCCGCCCGCCGAGTTCCTGGCCGTCGGCCGTGAGGAGATCGCCCGGTACGGCGTCGAGCTGGTCCGGGAGCGGGCGGTGGACGCGACGCGTGAGGAGGGCGGGTTCGCCGTACGGCTGGCGAGCGGGCGCAGGGTCCGGGCCCGGCACCTGGTGGTGGCGACGGGTCTGCGGGACGAGCTGCCGGACGTTCCCGGCGTCGCCGGGCGCTGGGGGCGGGACGTGCTGCACTGCCCGTACTGCCACGGCTGGGAGGTGCGCGACCAGCCGTTCGGCGTGCTGGCGACGAGTGCGCTGAGCGCTCACCAGGCGTTGATGGTGTCCCAGTGGTCCAAGGACGTGACCCTCTTCCTGCACCGGGTGGCCGAGGAGGAGCTGTCCGCCGACGACGTGCGCCGGCTGGCGGCGGCCGGGGTGACGGTGGTGCCGGGCGAGGTGGCGGAGCTGGTGGTCGGCGACGACCGGCTGACGGGCGTGCGGCTCGTGGGCGGTGCCGTGTACGAACGGTCGGTGCTCTTCGTGGCGCCGCGCGCGGTGCCGCGCACGGATCTGCTCCGGCGGCTGGGGGCCGAGCTGCGGGAGACACCGTTCGGCTGCTATCCGGTGATCGACGAGCGCGGTCTGACGACGGTTCCGGGCGTGTGGGCGGCCGGGAACGCGTCCGGCTTCGCCGAGCAGGTGATCAACGCGGCGAGCCGTGGGTACCGGGCGGGCGCGGCGATCAACGGGGAACTCCTGTTCGCGGACCTGGACGCGGTGGCGGTCGTGGCGTGAGACCGGCGCGGAGTTCCCGCGGCGCCGGGCTGTCGTTCGGGGGCGGGTTGCGTGGTGGCCGGTCGCGCCGTTCCCCGCGGCCCCGGTTCTGCCCGCGGCGGCCCGTCACCGGCGGGTGGCGGGCCGCGGTCTCGCCCACGGCCGGTTTCCGGGTCGGGGCCGGGTCGGGGAGGCGCCGATCGGTGCCTGTCCGGCAGGTTCCCAGGTGTGAGCCGGCCCTCCCCGGTGCACCATGACTGCATGCTGCTGCACCGGCTCGCCCAGGTGTCCCAGGAGGTTGCCGCCACGGCCGCGCGGTCGCGGAAGACCGCGTTGCTGGCCGGGCTGTTCCGGGACGCGGAGGCGGCGGACGTGCCGATCGTCATCCCCTACCTCGCCGGGCGGTTGCCGCAGGGGCGGCTCGGGATCGGCTGGAAGGTGCTGAGCCGGGCCGTCGAACCGGCCGCCGAGCCCAGCCTGACCGTGCGCGAGGTCGACGCTCGGCTCAGCGAGCTGGGCAAGGTGTCCGGGGCCGGATCGCAGGCCGAGCGTGCCCGGCTGGTCGGGGAGCTGATGGGCGCGGCCACCGAGGACGAGCAGCGCTTCCTGATCGGGCTGCTCACCGGCGAGGTCCGTCAGGGCGCCCTCGACGCGCTCGCCGTGGAGGGACTGGCGGAGGCGACGGGCGCGCCGGCGGCGGACGTGCGGCGGGCGGTGATGCTGGCCGGGTCGCTGCAGACGGTCGCCGAGGCGCTGCTGACCGAAGGTCCGGGCGCGCTGGAGCGGTTCCGGCTGACCGTCGGCCGTCCGGTGCACCCGATGCTCGCGCACACCGCGTCGTCGGTCGCCGAGGCGGTCGGCAAGCTGGGCGCCTGCGCCGTCGAGGAGAAACTGGACGGCATCCGGGTGCAGGTGCACCGCGACGGCGACGACGTACGGCTGTACACCCGCACCCTCGACGACATCACCGACCGGCTGCCTGAGCTGACACGGGCGGCGCGGGAGCTGCGCGGCGAGCGGTTCGTGCTCGACGGGGAGGTCATCGCCTTCGACGCGGACGGCCGGCCGCGCTCCTTCCAGGAGATCGCCGGGCGCGTCGGTTCCCGCGTGGACGTGGCGACGGCCGCCGGTGCGGTGCCCGTCTCCCCCGTCTTCTTCGACGTGCTCGCGGTGGACGGCCGCGATCTGCTGGACCTTCCGTTCGCCGAACGGCACGCGGAGCTGGCGCGGCTGGTGCCCGAGCCGATGCGGGTGCGGCGGACCCTGGCACGGGGGGACGAGGACGTCGCGGAAGCGGAAGCCTTCCTCGCCGAGACCCTGGAGCGCGGTCACGAGGGCGTCGTCGTCAAGGCTCTCGACGCCCCCTACAGCGCGGGACGGCGCGGCGCCTCCTGGCTGAAGGTCAAGCCCGTGCACACCCTGGACCTGGTCGTACTGGCCGCCGAGTGGGGTCATGGCCGCCGCACCGGCAAGCTGTCCAACCTGCACCTCGGCGCCCGCACCGCCGACGGCGGCTTCGCGATGCTCGGCAAGACGTTCAAGGGCATGACCGACGCGATGCTCGCCTGGCAGACCGAGCGGCTGACGGAGCTGGCCGTGGAGCACAAGGGCTGGGGTGTGACCGTACGCCCCGAACTCGTCGTCGAGATCGCCTACGACGGCCTGCAGCGCTCCACCCGCTACCCGGCCGGCGTCACGCTCCGCTTCGCCCGCGTGCTGCGCTACCGCGAGGACAAACGCCCCGAGGACGCCGACACCGTCGACACCCTGCTCGCCGCCCACCCGCAGGTGCACCCGTGACGGCGAGGCACAGCGCGGGCCTGCTGCTCTTCCGCCGCTCGCCCGGCGGACTCCAGGTGCTGCTCGGGCACATGGGTGGCCCGTTCTTCGCGAAGAAGGACGCCGGCGCGTGGACCGTCGTCAAGGGCGAGTACGACCCCGACGAGCCCGCCTGGGACGCCGCGCGCCGCGAGTTCCTGGAGGAGCTGGGCATCGCCCCGCCCGACGGGGAGGCCGTTCCGCTCGGCGAGGTGCGGCAGAGCGGCGGGAAGGTCGTCACGGCGTGGGCGGTCGAGGCAGACCTCGATCCGGACGCCGTCACGCCCGGGACGTTCGTCATGGAGTGGCCGCCGCGCTCCGGGCGGACGCAGGAGTTCCCGGAGCTGGACCGGGTGGAGTGGTTCGGGCTGGAGCGGGCGCGCGAGGTGATCGTCCGCGCGCAGACGGCGTTTCTCGACCGCTTGGCGGAGCACTCGACCTGAGCAGATGCGTACGCGTTGCGGTCGCCCCGGCCGCGCGCGAAGGTCGAAGCACACCAGCTCCCAGGGAGGTCGGTCATGCCCATCGCAACGGTGAATCCTGCGAACGGTGAGACGCTCAAGACGTACGAGGCCATGGACGAGGAGGAGATCGAGCGCCGGCTCCAGCTCGCCGAGGCCACCTTCCGCACCTATCGCACCACCTCTTTCGCCGACCGTGCCCGCCTGCTGACCAAGGCCGCCGACCTCCTGGACGCCGACCAGCAGGACGCCGGTCGCATGCTGACCACGGAGATGGGCAAGCCGGTCAAGCAGGCCCGCGCGGAGGTCGCCAAGTGCGCGAAGGCGATGCGCTGGTACGCCGAGCACGCGGAGTCCCTCCTCGCCGACGAGGAGCCCGGGGAGACGGACGTGAAGGACTCCGGGGCGACGCGCGTGCGGGTGCGCTACCGGCCGCTGGGTCCGGTGCTGGCGGTGATGCCGTGGAACTTCCCGCTGTGGCAGGTGGTGCGCTTCGCGGCGCCCGCGCTGATGGCGGGCAACGTCGGACTGCTCAAGCACGCCTCGAACGTCCCCCAGACGGCCCTGTACCTGGAGGACCTTTTCCACCGGGCCGGCTTCCCGGAAGGCTGCTTCCAGACGCTGCTGATCGGTTCCGCGCAGGTCGACGACGTCCTGCGGGACGAACGGGTCAGGGCGGCGACGCTGACCGGCAGCGAGCCGGCGGGCCGGGCGGTCGCCTCCACCGCCGGCGAGATGATCAAGAAGACGGTGCTGGAGCTGGGCGGCAGCGACCCCTACGTCGTGATGCCGTCCGCCGATCTGGACCGGGCGGCCGAGGTCGCCGTCACCGCGCGGGTGCAGAACAACGGCCAGTCCTGCATCGCCGCCAAGCGGTTCATCGTGCACACGGACGTCTACGACGCGTTCGCGGAGAAGTTCGTCGCCGCCATGCAGACGCTGAAGGTGGGCGACCCGATGGACGAGGACACCGACGTGGGGCCGCTGGCCAGCGAACAGGGCCGGTCCGACCTGGAGGAACTGGTCGACGACGCCACCCGCAGCGGGGCGAGCGCGCTGTGCGGCGGTCATCGGCTGCGCCGGCCCGAGCTGCCCGGCTGGTACTACCCGCCGACCGTGCTCGCCGGGGTGACCCGGGAGATGCGCATCCACCGCGAGGAGGCGTTCGGGCCGGTCGCCACGCTGTACCGGGCGAGCGACCTGGACGAGGCGGTCCTGATCGCCAACGACTCACCGTTCGGGCTGAGTTCGAACGTGTGGACGCGCGACGAGTCCGACGTCGACCGGTTCGTCCGGGACCTGGAGGCGGGCAGCGTGTTCGTCAACGGCATGACGGCCTCGCACCCGGCGTTCCCGTTCGGCGGGATCAAACGATCGGGGTACGGGCGTGAGCTGTCCGGGCACGGAATCCGCGAGTTCTGCAACATCACCACCGTGTGGCAGGGTGCGTGAGGCTACGATCCCGGATGTGAACCGCGAAGTGACTCTGCCTCTGATCGTCGACGACCGCGGGAACCTCCAGGTGACCGCCGCCGACGTGAGCAAACTGCTCCGCACGGTCGGCACGCGGTGGGTGCGGCTCGTGGAGGCCGGGGAGAGCGGGCTGGACGAGGACACGGTGGCGGCGCTGACGATCGAGCTGGCGAAGCTCGCCGATCGCATCGACGTGGCGTGCATCGCACACAGCAGCGGCGCGCCGTAAGGATTCCTCCCGTCGGCCGGGCCGGTCAGGCCGGCTGTCCGAGCGCCGTCCAGAACATCGCCTCGTACGCCTGGAGCAGCCGGCCGTGGCGCTGTGCCCGGTCGGGGTCCAGGCGCCCCGCGGCCAGCCCGGCCCGCACGGCGGCCTCGGCCCGCCGGTCCAGATCCGGAGCCGGCGCGGCGAAGAAGTCGAAGAAGCCGCACGCCTCGTCCCCGAAGCCGTAATGCCGCCGCAGCCCCTCGGCGATGGCCGCGCAGTAGCCGCCCCACGCCGAGAAGTTGGCGCTCAGCGCCAGCACCGCGTCGGCCGGCTCGGCGTTGAGCGCGAGCCAGGCCACGTAGGCGGGGTAGGCCTGGCAGCCGGGCCTGGGCCGGTACGCGGCCGATCGTGCCGGGTCCACGCCGCACGCCTCGGCGAACGCCGGGAGCCGCTGCCCGGCCAGGGCCTCGCCGTCGGCGAGCAGCCCGAAGAAGGCCGCGGACTCGGGATCGTCCGCCGCGCGTCCGGCCAGATGACCGAAGGCGCGGCGGTCGGCGGGGACCACCAGGGCCTGCTCCAGGGCGAGCGCGGCCAGGGTGTCGCGGCCGGCCTCGCCGCGGGCGATCAGCGGCACCAGCGCGTTGGACGCCCGGTCGGGGGCGAGCGCGCGCGTGGTGGTCTCCAGCAGGTCCCGGGCGGTGCTGGTCATGGCGTCCTTTCCCGAGGGCTCGCGAGGGAGCCGCTCAGCTGCACGAGTAGCTGACGGGCGGGATCCAGCGCTTGCCGTCACCGGGTGTGCCCGGGGTGGGGTGGTAGGACAGCGGGGCCAGCAGCGTTCCGGCCTGGGCCTCGTTGCGGGTGCCGCGCCACAGGTCGACGATCTGCCAGGGCTGCCCGTCGAGGACCGTGACGGTACGGGGCTGGCCGCCGCAGGACGTGCCGTTGATGACACGGCGGCCGTAGACGGGGGCGCCCCAGCCGACGTTGCCGGGCGCGGTCCATCCGGAGTACAGGGACGGCGCGGTGGCGTAGCTGGTGGGGGTGCCGGCGCAGTAGCCGCAGCCCTGGTCGGAGTAGGTGAGCACGTACGTGCGGTGGGCGGCGTTCCAGAAGCCGCCGGGGCCTTCGATGTGGGTGAGGCCGGCGACGCCCTGGACGCCGACGCCGGTGCCGCCGTCGCCCCGGGTGTTGAGTTCCTCGATGTTGAGGGCGGTCTCCCCCGGCATCGTGCACACGATCGCCGGGCGGGTCCCGGCCCGTTCGATGATGCCGAAATCCCCGTTGCCGGCGCAGACGTCGAGCACCGGCTTGGTGTAGGTGCCGTTCGCGGCGGCCGGGCCGCAGGGACCGGCCGGGCCGGCGCAGGTCATGACGTTGTACGCGTTGACCTTGTACTGGGTGTGGTGGCGCGGCGCGTTGAACCACAGCAGGAAGGCGCCGTCGTTCAGGCCCCAGCCGGTGCGCTGGATCATGCGCGGGTTGAAGCAGCCCTGCCCGGTCCCGCCGCACGTGGCCTGCCAGCTGCGCTTGGCGTACGGGTCCTCGGAGTCGGGGGCGAACAGCGGCTTGGGCGCGCTCCACGGGCCCTGCGGGCGGCTCGCCGTGGAGACGCCGAACCCGCACCAGGGCGTGTTGTTCACGTACCACTCGAAGCCGCAGGCGTACATCGAGCCGTACATGTAGTACCGGTTGCCGAAGCGTTTGACGGTGGCGTCGTGCAGGTCGAGGCCCTCGATCACGAAGGGGCGGGGGGCGGCTGCACCGGCGAGCGCCGGGGAACCGGCGCCGAGGAGCGCGGCGGCGGCGAGGATGACCGTGGCCAGGATGGCGCGGACACGAGCGGGCACGCCTGACCTCCTTTCGGGAGGCCCGACCCTACCGGCGGAGATCACTGACTGATCGTCATGAACCGGCAACTGCACCCGTTCCAGCGATGGGCCCGGACCTGAGTGGCCAGGGACCCGGAAACCGGGAGAGCCCCCCGGCGGTGTGCCGAGGGGCTGTCGAGGGGCGCGCGGTGACGGGTGGTCAGCGGATCGGCATCCCGGCGAGGGTGCGGGCGATGACCAGGCGCTGGATCTCGCTGGTGCCTTCGAAGATCGTGTAGATCGCGCTGTCGCGGTGCATGCGCTCCACCGGGTACTCCCGGGTGTAGCCGTTGCCGCCGAGGATCTGGATGGCCTGGGCGGTGACCTTCTTGGCGGTCTCGCTGGCGAACAGCTTGGACATGGAGCCCTCGGCCGCGGTGAAGGGCTTGCCGTTGACCGCCATCCAGGAGGCGCGCCACACCAGCAGGCGGGCGGCGTCGATCCGGGTCCGCATGTCGGCGAGCTGGAAGGCGACGCCCTGGTTGTCGATGATCGGGCGGCCGAACTGCTCGCGGGTCTTCGCGTAGTCGAGGGCGACCTCGTAGGCGGCGCGGGCGGTGCCGACGGCCATGGCGCCCACGGCCGGGCGGGACGCCTCGAAGGTGGCCATGGCCGCGTTCTTCACGCGCTCGCCGCCCTGCTTGGCCCTCTCCCGGGCCCGGGCCAGGCGCTCGTCCAGCTTCTCCTTGCCGCCGAGCAGGCAGGAGCCGGGCACGCGCACGTTGTCGAGGATGACCTCGGCGGTGTGCGAGGCGCGGATGCCGTGCTTCTTGAACTTCTGGCCCTGGGCGAGGCCCGGGGTGCCCGGCGGGACGATGAAGGACGCGTGGCCCTTGGAGCCCAGGTCCGGGTCGACGACGGCGACGACGACGTGGACGTTGGCGATGCCGCCGTTGGTCGCCCAGGTCTTCGTGCCGTTGATCACCCACTCGTCCTTGGCCTCGTCGTAGACCGCCCGGGTGCGCATCGAGGCGACGTCGGAACCGGCGTCGGGCTCGGAGGAGCAGAACGCGGCGACCTTGACGTCACTGGCGTCGCCGTACATCTGCGGGATCCAGGTGCCGATCTGCTCCTCCGTGCCGTTGGCGAGGACGCCCACGGCGGCGAGGCCGGTGCCGACGATCGACAGGGCGATGCCGGCGTCGCCCCAGAACAGCTCCTCCATGGCCATGGGGATGCCGAGGCCGGTGGGGTCGAAGTACTGCTGGGCGTAGAAGTCGAGGGAGTAAATGCCGACCTTGGCGGCCTCCTGGATGACCGGCCAGGGAGTCTCCTCACGCTCGTCCCATTCGGCGGCCGCGGGGCGGATCACGTCGGCGGCGAAGCCGTGGAGCCAGTCCCGGACCTCCTTCTGTTCGTCGTTGAGCTCCATGGTGAACTCGGCCATGTCCCCTCCAGCGGCGGCGCACGTGCGTGTTACTTGCGGTAACCGGAGTCTGTTACCGGCGGGTAGGAAAAGTCAACTCCCGATGACTCCTCGGCAGCCCGTTCGAGGGGATGCGCGCGGACAGTGTTAGTTTGCGCAGGCGTCACCGATTCAGGACGGGTGGGGAGAGCACATGGACACCACGCAGCGGACCGAGCAGCAGCGGTCCGCCGACCGCCGGCGGCGGGAGCTGCTGGAGGCAGCCGACCGGGTGGTGCTGCGCGACGGGCCCCAGGCCTCGATGAACGCCATCGCCGCCGAGGCCGGGATCACCAAGCCCATTCTCTACCGCCACTTCGGCGACAAGGGCGGCCTGTACGCGGCGCTGGCCAAGCGGCACACGGACGCCCTCCTCGACTCGCTGCGGGCGGCCCTGGACGCCCCGGCCGAGCGCCGGGAGCGCGTGGAGTCCACCCTCGACACCTATCTGGCGGCGATCGAGGCCCGCCCGCAGGTGTACCGGTTCCTGATGCATCCGGCGGAGGGCGGCGGCGCCCAGGGCGACCAGGGCTTCGACGTCGGCAAGCACTCGGCGCCCCTGCTGCGGCGGATGGGCGAGGAGCTGGCCCAGGTCATCGAGGAGCGCGTCGACCTCGGTCCGGACAGCCGGCAGCTCTCCCGGGTCTGGGGCCACGGCATCGTCGGCATGATGCACGCGGCCGGCGACTGGTGGCTCGGCGAACGCCCCTGCGACCGGCGGCAGTTGGTCCGCTCCCTGGCCGACCTGCTGTGGGGCCGGCTGGCGGCGGCGGGGGACAAGGCGGGCGGGCCCGGCTTCTGACGACGCCGGAGGAACGACCCGTCGGCGATGCCGGAGGAACCGCCCGTCAGCGGTGCCAGGGGGCACGGGCCACCTGGCGCATCAGCCTGCGCTTGCGCCACCCTGTCAGGTGGTCGGCGTAGAGCGTTCCCTCCAGGTGGTCCACCTCGTGCTGCAGACACCGGGCGAAGAAGCCCGTCCCGTGCACGGTGACCGGCTCCCCGGTCACCGTGAACCCCTCGACCACCGCGTGGTCGTACCGTTCCACCCCCGCCTCGAGACCCGGCAGGGACAGACACCCCTCCGGGCCGCGCAGCGCGATCCCGTCGGCCTCGACCAGCCGCGGGTTCACCACATGTCCCAGATGCCGGACATCGTCGTCGTCCGGGCAGTCGTACACGAAGACCGTGAGGTCCTCCCCGACCTGGTTCGCGGCCAGTCCCACCCCCCGCGCCGCGTACATCGTGGCGAACAAGTCCTCCACCAGGGCCGCCAGTTCCGGGCCGAAGCCGGTGACCTCCCGGCACGGCCGGCGCAGAACCGGGTCCGAGAGCAGGGTCAGGGGCCGGACGCGCCCGCGGGCGCCCGGGATCGAGCCGTGTCGCATGGCGGAAAGGGTACGGTCACCGGTAGCCCCCGCCCGCCGCGCAGGTGTGGGCCGTGGTTCGGGAGTGCGAATGGATCTCGATAGGCTGATGCACACACCACGTGGCCGTCAGGCTTCAAAGGCTTCGAGGCGCGGCGCGTACGCAAGGAGGATCGAGAACTGATGGCAGGCAACTCGGACCCGCTCACGCCGCGGGCCAAGCTGGCCGTGACCGCGGGCAAGGCGGTCGCGGCGGCATCGCGCGCAGCGGGGCGCGGCAGCGGTTCGGTGATCGGCGGCCGGGTCGCTCTCAGGCTCGACCCCGACCTGCTCGCCAAGCTCGCCCAGAACCTGGACGTGATCCTTGTCTCGGCGACCAACGGCAAGACCACGACCACCCGGCTGATCGCCGAGGCGCTGCGCGCGGCCGGTCCGGTCGTCTCCAACGCGCTCGGCGCGAACATGCCGGCCGGCATCACCTCCGCCCTCGCCGGCGGTTCGGACGCCCGGTACGCCGTGATCGAGGTCGACGAGAAGTACCTCGCGGGCGTCGCCCGGGACACCGAGCCCAAGTGCATCGCGCTGCTCAACCTCTCCCGCGACCAGCTGGACCGCGCGGCCGAGACCCGGATGCTCGCGGAGAACTGGCGCGAGGGGCTGGCCGGCACCAAGGCCGTCGTCGTCGCGAACTGCGACGACCCGCTGGTGGTGTGGGCCGCGTCC
This sequence comes from Streptomyces sp. NPDC028635, assembly GCF_040637635.1. Classification (NCBI taxonomy): domain Bacteria; kingdom Bacillati; phylum Actinomycetota; class Actinomycetes; order Kitasatosporales; family Streptomycetaceae; genus Streptomyces; species Streptomyces sp. NPDC028635. The sequence continues at coordinate 139,568 of NZ_JBEZWX010000006.1, forward strand.
TCCTCCCCCAACGTGATCTGGGTCGCGGCCGGGCAGATGTGGAAGGACGACGCCTGGTCCTGCCCGTCCTGCGGCGGTGTGATGCAGCGTCCCGGCGACGACTGGTTCTGCGGCGAGTGCGGCTTCCGCCGCCCCGCGCCCAGCTGGGCCCTGCACGGCGAGCACGTGCTCGACCCGCACGGCTCCGCCTGGCCGATCCATCTGCAGCTGCCCGGACGCGCCAACAAGGCCAACGCCGCTTCCTCCGCGGCCGTCGCCGCCGTGTTCGGGGTGCCGCCGCAGGTGGCGCTGGAGCGCATGTACCAGGTGCAGGCGGTCGCCGGACGCTACGACGTGGTCCAGTTCGAGGGCCGCGACCTGCGACTGCTGCTGGCGAAGAACCCGGCCGGCTGGCTGGAGACGTTCTCGCTGATCGACCCGCCGCCGACCCCGGTGATCCTGTCCGTGAACGCCCGCGGCGCCGACGGCACCGACACCTCCTGGCTGTGGGACGTCGACTACACGCGGCTGACGGGCCACCCGATCGTCGTGATCGGCGACCGGCGCCTGGACCTCGCGGTGCGCCTGGAGGTGGCCAACCAGCAGTTCCAGGTCTGCGACAACCTCGACCAGGCCGTGCAGCTGTGCCCGCCGGGCCGGATCGAGGTCATCGCCAACTACACCGCCTTCCAGGACCTGCGCCGCCGCGTCGGCAACTGAGAGTTCAGGGGACTTTTGTGAGCGACAACAGCCTGCGGGTCGTGTGGGTCTACCCCGACCTGCTCTCCACCTACGGCGACCAGGGCAACGTTCTCGTCGTCGAGCGCCGGGCGCGCCAGCGCGGCCTGGACGTGGCCCGGCTCGACGTGCGCAGCGACCAGCCGATCCCGACCTCCGGCGACATCTACCTGGTCGGCGGCGGCGAGGACCGCCCGCAGCGGCTCGCGGCCGAGCGGCTGCGCCGCGACGGCGGGCTGACCCGGGCCGTGGACAACGGCGCGATCGTGTTCTCGGTCTGCGCCGGTTACCAGATCCTCGGCCACGAGTTCATCAACGACCTCGGCCAGCGCGAGCCGGGCCTCGGCCTGCTCGACGTGGTCTCGGTACGCGGCGAGGGCGCGCGGTGCGTCGGCGACGTGCTCGGCGACATCGATCCGCAGCTCGGCCTGCCGCAGCTGACGGGCTTCGAGAACCACCAGGGCGTCACGCACCTCGGCCCCACCGCCCGCGCCCTCGCGCAGGTCCGCTTCGGCAACGGCAACGGCACGGGCGACGGCACGGAGGGCGCGTACAACGGCACCGTCTTCGGTACGTACATGCACGGGCCGGTGCTGGCGCGCAACCCGCTCATCGCCGACCTGCTGCTGAAGCTGGCGCTCGACGTCAACGCGCTGCCGCCGGTCGACGACCGCTGGTACGAGGCGCTGCGCGGCGAGCGCATCGCGGCGGCGCAGCAGCCCGCGTAGCCCGCGTGCGACACCCCGGCTTCGGCCGGGGTTCACCAGCCCGTCTGACGCCTCGTCCGCACAGGTGAGCGGGGCGTTCCAGCAGGCGGACGCGTGGTGCTCGCCCGCCCCCCTGAGCCGCTAGGGTGGCGGGGATCGAGCCGGACAGCGCGGTCCGGTCCAGCCCTGGTGGAGAAGGTTGTTTCGGGCTATGCGCATTGGTGTCCTCACGTCCGGCGGTGACTGCCCCGGTCTGAACGCCGTCATCCGGTCCGTCGTGCACCGCGCCGTCGCCGATCACGGCGACGAGGTCATCGGTTTCCGGGACGGCTGGAAGGGCCTCCTGGAGTGCGACTACCTCAAGCTGGATCTTGACGCGGTGGGCGGCATCCTCGCCCGCGGCGGCACCATCCTCGGCTCCTCCCGGGTCCAGCCCTCGCATCTGCGCGACGGTGTGGAGCGGGCGAAGGGGCATGTCGCCGAGCTGGGCCTCGACGCGATCATCCCGATCGGCGGCGAGGGCACGCTCAAGGCGGCGCGGCTGATGTCCGACAGCGGGCTGCCCATCGTCGGCGTGCCGAAGACCATCGACAACGACATCGCTGTCACGGACGTCACGTTCGGCTTCGACACGGCGGTCGGCGTGGCGACGGAGGCGTTGGACCGGCTGAAGACCACCGCCGAGTCGCACCAGCGGGTGCTGGTGGTGGAGGTCATGGGCCGTCACACCGGGTGGATCGCCCTGCACTCCGGCATGGCGGCCGGCGCGCACGCGATCGTCGTCCCGGAGCGCCCCTTCGACATCGAGGAGTTGACGGCGCGGGTCGGCGAGCGGTTCGACGCGGGCAAGCGGTTCGCGATCGTCGTCGCGGCGGAGGGCGCCAAGCCCAGGGCCGGCTCCATGGACTTCGACGAGGGCGGCAAGGACATCTACGGGCACGAGCGGTTCGCCGGCATCGCCCGTCAGCTGTCGGTCGAGCTGGAGCGGCGGCTCGGCAAGGAGGCGCGGCCGGTGATCCTCGGGCATGTGCAGCGGGGCGGGACGCCGACGGCGTACGACCGGGTGCTGGCCACGCGTTTCGGGTGGCACGCGGTGGAGGCGGTGCACGCGGGGCGCTTCGGGCAGATGACGGCGCTGCGCGGTACCGACATCGTGATGGTGCCGCTGGCCGAGGCCGTGGAGACGCTGAAGACGGTGCCGGAGGGCCGGTACGCCGAGGCGGAGTGCGTTCTGTAGGACAACGGCTTTCCCGACCCCGGTCACGAGCGTGGCCGGGGTCCGCCGTACCCTGAGAGCCGACTCAAAGCGCACAACCCCCCACGAATCAGGAGCCGGCGGATGGAGCACAGCGGGCACGGCATGGTCATGGATCTGCCGCCGTTCACGCTGGGACGTGGTCTTCAGTGGTCGGCGGACCCCTTCTTCCTCGTGGCCTGCCTGCTCGGGCTGGCGCTGTACGGCTGGGGAGTCCTGCGGCTGAAGCGGCGCGGCGACGCCTGGCCCGTGAGCCGCACCGTGTCGTACGTGCTGGGTGTGCTCACCGTCGGCCTGGTGATGTGCACCAAGCTGAACGACTACGGCATGGTCATGTTCTCCGTGCACATGGTGCAGCACATGGTGATCAGCATGCTGTCGCCGATCCTCGTCCTGCTCGGCGCGCCGATCACCCTGGCCCTGCGCGCGCTGCCGACGGCCGGGCGGGGCCGCAAGGGGCCCCGTGAGCTGCTGCTGATGCTGCTGCACAGCCGGTACATGCGGATCATCACGCACCCGGCGTTCACGATCCCGCTGTTCATCGCCAGCCTGTACGCGCTGTACTTCTCGCCCCTGTTCGACTTCCTGATGGGCTCCAAGACGGGGCACGTCGCGATGATGGTGCACTTCCTCGCGGTCGGCGTGGTGTTCTTCTGGCCGATCATCGGCGTGGACCCCGGTCCGCACCGGCCGGGGCACCTGATGCGGATGCTGGAGCTGTTCGCCGGCATGCCGTTCCACGCGTTCTTCGGCATCGCGCTGATGATGGCGTCGGCGCCGATGGTGGAGACCTTCAAGAACCCGCCGGCCTCGCTCGGCATCGACGCCCTGTCGGACCAGAACGCGGCGGGCGGGATCGCCTGGGCGTTCAGCGAGATCCCCTCCGTGCTGGTGCTGATCGCGCTGCTGTTCCAGTGGTACGGCTCCGAGCAGCGGCAGGCCCGCCGCACGGACCGCGCCGCCGACCGGGACGGCGACAAGGAGCTGGAGGCGTACAACGCCTATCTGGCGTCGCTCAGCACGCGCACCGACTGACGCGAGCCGGACCGTGCGCACCGACTGACGCGAGCCGGACTGTGCGCACCGATCTGATCGGTGCAGCGCCGGGCACCGTTGCGCCGATCGGGGGCACCATTGAGGGGAGCCGACCTCGAGGAGGGTGTCGCGATGCCCGGTTCCGTTCCTGGTTCCACGCCCGGTTCCACCAAGGCCATGGGGGCCGTCACCCTCGGCGGGCTGGTCGTCGTGACGGCGTACACGGTGGCCCTCGGGAGCAACGGCTGGCTGTGGTTCGGCTGGGTCGTGCTGGGCCTGATCACCCTGGGCATGGCCGCCACCCGCACCACCTGAGCGCCCTCCGGCGGCGCACCCCCGGCCGCTTGGCACCCGCTGGATACAGTGCGGACATGAACAGCAGGCCCACCCCGTTCGACGACCTCGACCGGAAGATCATCACCGCGCTGATGGACAACGCGCGCACGAGCTTCGCCGAGATCGGCGCGGCCGTCGGGCTGTCGGCGACGGCGGTGAAACGGCGTGTGGACCGGCTGCGCGAGACCGGGGTGATCACCGGGTTCACGGCGACGGTGAAGCCGTCGGCGCTGGGCTGGCGCACGGAGGCGTACGTCGAGGTGTACTGCGAGGGCGCGGCCCCGCCGCGGCGGCTGGCGGAGGTGGTGCGCAACCACCCGGAGATCACGGCGGCCATGACGGTGACCGGCGGGGCGGACGCCCTGCTGCACGTGCGGGCCCGCGACGTGGAGCACTTCGAGGAGGTGCTGGAGCGGATCCGTACGGAGCCGTTCATCCGCAAGACGATCAGCGTGATGGTGCTGTCCCATCTCATCCCGGAGTCTCCCGAAGCGGGCGCCAGCCAGGTCGCCCCGGACGGCGCAGCAGACGTGCGCTGAGCGGCTCCACAACGCAGTGATCCTGCGTGAACACGCAGCCGTTGTTGCTTGTCGGCCGTCCGCGTCAGTTTCTACCTTGGTGTCAACCCTCAGTCGACACCCAGGAAGCGGAGGGACCCCTCTGTGACCGACAGCCGTGTGCCGCGCCGGCGGCGCTTTCTCGTCTGCGAACCCAGACACTTCGCCGTGCAGTACGCGATCAACCCCTGGATGCATCCCGACACACCCGTCGACGTCGACCTCGCCCAGCGGCAGTGGCAGGACCTGATCGGCGCCTACCTCGCCCACGGGCACACCGTGGAGGCGGTCGCCCCAGTCCCCGGCCTGCCCGACATGGTCTTCGCCGCGAACTCCGCGGTCGTCGTCGGCGGCCGCGTCTTCGGCTCGCTCTTCCACGCGGCCGAGCGCCGCCCGGAGTCCACCCACTACGACACATGGTTCAAGACGGCCGGCTACGACGTGTACCGGCCCGAGAACGTCTGCGAGGGCGAGGGCGACCTCGTCTGGACCGGCCGCCACGTGCTGGCCGGCACCGGGTTCCGCACGACCCGGGAGGCGCATCGCGAGGTGCAGGAGTTCTTCGGGCACCCGGTGATCAGCCTGACGCTCGTGGACCCGCGCTTCTATCACCTGGACACGGCGTTGTTCGTGCTGGACGACGGTCCCGAGGACAACATCGCGTACTACCCGGAGGCGTTCTCGCCGGGCAGCCGTGAGGTGCTGCAGCGGCTGTACCCGGACGCGGTGCTCGCCACCGAGCAGGACGCCCTCGCCTTCGGTCTGAACTCCGTGTCCGACGGCCGCCACGTCTTCATCGCCCCGCAGGCCGAGACGCTCGCCGCCCGGCTGGACGAGCACGGCTATGTCCCCGTTCCCGTCGACCTGTCGGAGTTCCGCAAGGCAGGCGGCGGCATCAAGTGCTGCACCCAGGAGATCCGCTCATGAGCGCACCCGCCCGCGTCCGTACCTCCGCCGAGCTGATCGGCGCCGAGGAGCCCGTCCTCGCGCACAACTACCACCCGCTGCCCGTGGTCGTCGCCCGCGCCGAGGGCGCCTTCGTGGAGGACGTCGAGGGGCGCCGCTATCTCGACATGCTGGCCGGCTATTCGGCGCTCAACTTCGGTCACCGTCATCCGGCGCTGATCGAGGCCGCGCACCGGCAGCTGGACCGGCTGACGCTGACCTCCCGGGCCTTCCACAACGATCAGCTGGCGGAGTTCGCCGAGCGGCTCACGGCGCTGACCGGCCTGGACATGGTGCTGCCGATGAACACCGGCGCCGAGGCCGTGGAGAGTGGCATCAAGGTGGCCCGCAAGTGGGCGTACGACGTGAAGGGCGTCCCGGCCGACCGGGCCACGATCGTGGTCGCGGCGGAGAACTTCCATGGGCGGACGACGACGATCGTCGGGTTCTCCACGGACGAGACCGCCCGCGATGGTTTCGGGCCCTTCGCGCCGGGCTTCCGGATCGTGCCCTACAACAATCTCGCCGCGATCGAGGCGGCCGTGGACGAGACGACGGCGGCGGTGCTGATCGAGCCGATCCAGGGCGAGGCCGGGGTGATCATCCCGGACGACGGCTATCTGGCCGGCGTGCGGGAGCTGACCCGGCGGACGAACACCCTCTTCGTCGCGGACGAGATCCAGTCGGGCCTGGGCCGCACCGGCCGCACGCTCGCCGTGGAGCACGAGAACGTCATGCCCGACGTGCTGCTGCTCGGCAAGGCGCTCGGCGGCGGCATCGTGCCGGTGTCGGCGGTGGTGGCCACCCGTGAGGTGCTCGGGGTGCTGCATCCGGGTGAGCACGGCTCGACCTTCGGCGGCAACCCGCTCGCGGCGGCGGTCGGCACGGCCGTGATCGGGCTGCTGGAGTCCGGCGAGTTCCAGCGCCGGGCCGCCGAGCTCGGCGAGGTGCTGCGGGCGGGCCTGTCCGCGCTGGTCGGGCGCGGGGTGCTCGGCTTCCGCGCCCGCGGGCTGTGGGCCGGGGTCGACGTGGACCCGGCGATCGGCACCGGGCGCGAGATCAGCGAGCGGCTGATGCGGGAGGGGTTCCTGGTCAAGGACACCCACGGCTCCACGATCCGGCTGGCGCCGCCGCTGACGATCACCCGTGAGGAGCTGGACTCGGCGCTCGGCGCCCTGGAGAAGGTCCTCGCGCAGTGACGTGACCCGGCACGCGCGGTGACCTGGGCCCGACGCGCACGGTGACCGGGCCCGCCGGTGACCGGGCCCGCCGGTGTCGGGGGGTCGCCCGCTTCAGCGGGCGGCCCCTCGCCCGGCGGCACGGGCAGCCGTCCCCGTTCCTTCCGCAGTGGCCCCGGCACCCCCTTTCAGGCAGGGTGAAGGGGAACGGGGCGCGAGGTGGTGGACCACTGTCAGCGACGGAGAGGTCGCCCGTGGGTGCTGACGAGGAGCCGGACGTGGCCGGCCGGCGGTTCGACGTGGCGGATGCCGCGCCGGTGCTGCTCGACGCCCAGGGCCTCGTGACCGGGTGGACCCGCGGCGCCGAACGGCTGCTCGGATATGCGGCTCCGGAAGTGGTCGGCAAGCAGCTCGCCGACCTGCTGACCGGCGCGGACGCCGAGCGCGCACCCGAGGTGCTGGAGCACTGCCGGGTGGACGGCGGCTGGGCCGGGCTGCTCACCGCCCGCTGCAAGGGCGGCCCCGTGACCCGGCTCATGGTGCGCGTCACCGCCGCCGAGGAGTCCCGCGGCCCCTCCCGCTGGCTGGCCCTGCTGTCGGAGGTGTCGGGCCTCGGCTGGGACATGAGCCGCACGGTCCTGGAACAGATGGTCACCGGCTCCCCCATCGGCATCGCCATCGTGGACACCGATCTGCGCTTCGTGTGGTCGAACGAGGCGCTGGCCCGGTACGGCGGCCTCCCCGCCGAGCAGCGCCTCGGGCTGCGCCTGGCCGAGGCGCAGCCGGGCCTGGACGCGGCGGCGATCGAGGAACAGATGCGGCGCGTGCTGGCCACCGGCGAGCCGGTCACCGGCTACGAGCACGTCGGCAGCGTCCGCGCCGCCCCGCTGCGCGAGACCGCGCACATGATGTCGTTCACCCGGCTCGAGGACGAGCACGGCCGCCCGATGGGCGTGTACTACACGGTCGTCGACATCAGCGAGCGGCGCCGCGCCCAGCAGCGGCTCGCCCTGTTGGACCGGGCGGGCGAGCAGATCGGCCGCAGCCTCGACCTGATGCGCACGGCGCAGGAGCTGGCCGACGTGGCGGTGCCGGCGCTGGCCGACTTCGTCGCCGTGGACCTGCTGGAGGACGTGCTGCACGGCGGGGAACCGGCGAGCGCGCCGGCGCCCGGACAGGAGACGGTGACGCTGCGCCGGGCCGCGCACCGCTCGGTCTCCTCCCCGAATGCCCCCGAGGCCGTCGTCGAGATCGGGCACGTCGCCTCCTACCGGCCCGGTTCCGCGCCGGTGCGGTGCCTGGCGACGGGCCGCTCGTGGCGGGAGGAACGGCTCGACCCGGCCGACCGCCCGTGGGCGGCGGAGGCGCCCGGCAGCCGGGAGGCCACCTTCGGCGAGCTGGCGCTGCACAGCGGGATGGTGGTGCCGCTGCGCGCGCGGGGCGTCACCCTCGGCATCACGACGTTCTACCGGCGCTACCGCCCCGACTCCTTCGACACGGCCGACCTCAGCCTCGCGGAGGACTTCGTCTCCCGGGCCGCCGTCTGCCTCGACAACGCCCGCCGCTACACCCGCGAGCGTGACGCGGCCCTCGCCCTGCAGCGCAGCCTGCTCCCGCACCGGCTGCCCGAGCTGGACGCGGTGGACGTGGCCGCCTGCTACCGCCCGGCCGACGAGCTGACCGGGCTCGGCGGCGACTGGTACGACCTGATCCCGCTGTCCGGCGCCCGGGTGGCGCTGGTGGTGGGCGAGGTGCCCGGACACGGCATCGACGCGGCCGCCGCGATGGGCCGGCTGCGTACCGCCGTACGGACGCTGGCCGCGCTGGATCTGCGGCCGGAGGAGGTGCTGGCCCATCTCGACGACCTGGTGGCGCCGCACCCGGTCCGCGAGGAGGGCGGTGATGCGGGCATCGAGGCCGGGGACAGCGCGCAGTCCGTGGGGTCGGGCTGCGTCTACGTGGTGTACGACCCGGTGGACGGGCGGTGCGCGATGGCCGCCGCGGGGCATCCGGCACCGGCGGTGGTGCTGCCGGACGGCGCGGTGTACTTCGTCGATCTGCCGCAGGGGCCGCCGCTGGGGGCGGGCGGTCCGCCGTTCGAGTCGGTGGAGATGATGCTCCCCGAGGGCAGCACGCTGGTGTTGCACACGGACGGCCTGCTGACCGACGGCCGACGGGGTGCGGGGCGGGCCGACCGCGCCCGGCTGCGGCAGGCCCTGCGCGCGGCGGCGCCCTCCCTCGACGTACGCTGCCAGGCCCTGGTCGACGCGTTGGTGCCGACCCGCCCGCACGACGACGTGGCGCTGCTGATGGCCCGCACCAAGCGGCTGAGCGGGCGGCAGGTGGCCGGCTGGGAGCTGCCCCGCGATCCGGCGGCGGTCGCCGACGCGCGCCGCACGGCGTGCCGGCAGCTGGCGGACTGGGGCCTGGACGAGCTGGCGTTCACCACGGAACTGGTCGTGAGCGAGCTGGTCACCAACGCCATCCGGTACGCGGGGGGTCCGATCCGGCTGCGGCTGATCCGGGAGCGGACGCTGGTCTGCGAGGTCTTCGACGGCGGTGCCACCGCGCCGCATCTGCGGCATCCGCGCACCACGGACGAGGGCGGGCGGGGGCTGCTGCTGGTCTCGCAGCTCACGCAGCGCTGGGGCACCCGGTTCGTGCCCAATGGAAAGATCATCTGGGCCGAGCAGCCCCTGGCGGGTGCGGAGGCGTGACGTGCCGGACGCGATCGACTACAAGGCTGTCTTCCAGGCCCTGCCGGGAGCGGTGTCCATCCTGACGCCCGAGCTGTTGTTCGCCGACGCCAACCGGGAGTTCCTGCGCGGCGCCGGGCGTACCCGTGAGCAGGTCGTGGGCCGTCACCTGTTCGAGGTCTTCCCGGACAACCCCAACGACCCGTCGGCGAACGGGCAGCGCAATCTGGCCGCGTCGCTGCACCGGGTGCTCGCCACCGGTGAGCGCGACGCGATGGCGCTGCAACGGTACGACCTGGAGAGCACCGAACGGCCGGGCGAGTGGGACGAGCGCTACTGGAGCCCGGTCAACGCTCCGGTGTTCGGCCCGGACGGTGAGGTGGTGCTGCTCGTGCACCGGGTGGAGGAGGTCACGGAGCTGATCAGGGCGCGCGGCGGCAACGCGGGCAGCCGGGGCAGGGTGCTGGAGGCCGAGCTGTACAGCCGGGCCCGGGAGCTTCAGGCGCTCAACGAGCGGCTGAGGGACGCTCATGCCCGGGAGCGTGAGGTGGCGCTCGCGCTCCAGGAGGCGATGCTGCCGGCGCCGAGGCAGATCCAGCACCAGGGCACGGCGGTGCGCTACCGTCCGGCGGTCGGCGCGCTGAACGTGTGCGGGGACTGGTACGACCTCGTCGACCTGGTCGGCGGCCGTCGTCTCGGCGTCTCGGTGGGCGACGTGGTCGGCCACGGGCTGGAGGCGGCCGGAGTGATGGGGCAGCTGCGCAGCGCGCTGAGCGCCGCCTCCCGGGTCGCCGCGGGGCCGGCGCAGGCGCTGGACGTGCTGGGCCGGTACGCGGGCGTCGTGAACGGCGCGGAGTCGGCCACGGCGGTCACTACGTTCGTCGATTTCGACACCCGCACCATCACCTACAGCAGCGCCGGCCATCCTCCGCCGGTCCTCGTGCACGACGGCGGGCGGGTGGAGTTCCTCGACCGGGCCACCGATCCGCCGTTGGACGCCCGGCCCGACCCGGTGCCACGGGTCCAGGCCGCCACCACCTACACGGAGGGCGCCACGCTCGTGCTGTACACCGACGGGCTGATCGAGCGCCGCCGGGAGGACATCGACACCGGTCTGGGCCGCCTCGCCGAGAGCCTGCGCCGCCACCACGGGGACCCTCCGGACCGCCTCGCCGACGCGGTCCTGCTGGAATGCCTGCCGCGGGGCGGCGCCACCGACGACACGGCGCTGGTCATCGTGCGGCTGTGATCGTCCGTCCCCCTGGGGGCGGACCGGAGCCCGGGGACGCGTCACGAGGTGACGGCGGTCTCCCGGTCGGGGTGGATGGCGAAGATCTGGTCCAGTCCGACGATCTTGAGGACGCGCAGCGTGTGCGCGGGTACGGCGGCGAGGGCGACGTCCGCCCGGGCGGCCTGGGCGTGGTGGCGTGCGGCGATCAGGGCGGTGATGCCGCTGGAGTCGCAGAACTCCAGGCCGGTGAGGTCCAGGACGAGGCGCTGGCCGGGACGCAGCGCGAGCGCGGCGACCAGCTCGCGCAGCTCGCCGGCGTTGGCGTAGTCCAGTTCGCCGCGGACGGCCAGCACGGGGCCGGTCGCGGCGGTCTCGGTCATGATCTTCAGCGGGCTCATCGTCTGTCCGCGGGGTGGGAGTCGGTGGCGGGGGCGCCGAGGGCCAGGAGGGCGGTGTCGTCGTCGAGGCCGTCGCCGAAGCTGTCGAGCAGTCCGGTGAGGGCCTGGATCAGGGCGGGTGCGGGCCGGCCGGCGTGGCGAGCGGCGAAGCCGAGCAGGTTCTCGTCCCCGTACAGGCTCGTGCGGTCGTCCCCGATCCGGGCTTCGGTGAGCCCGTCGGTGTAGAGCAGGAGGGTGTCGCCGGGGTCGAGGACGGTCGTGGCGGGGGTGAAGGGTGCCGAGGGCAGGACGCCGACGAGGAGGCCGCCCGGCGTGGGCAGGAAGCCGGCCGTGCCGTCGGCGCGCAGGACGACGGCCGGAGGGTGGCCGCCCGAGGCGAGGTGAACGGTGACCTGTCCGGTCTCGGGGCCGGGTTCGAGGGTGCCGAAGATCGCGGTGCAGTAGCGCGGATCGCCGCCGGAGGAGTAGCGCTCGTGCAGCACCTTGTTCAGGGTGGACAGGGCGGACACCGGGTCGGGGTCGTGCATGGCGGCGGCGCGCAGGGTGTAGCGGGTCAGCGAGGTGACCGCGGCCGCCTGGGGTCCCTTGCCGCACACGTCGCCGAGGAAGAAGGCGAAGCGCTTGCCGTCGACGGGAAAGACGTCGTAGAAGTCGCCGCCGAGCCGGTCCGGCGAGGCGGTGTGGTAGTGGGCGGCCGTCTCCACTCCGGGCACCGCCGGCAGGGTGTCCGGGAGCAGTGAGCGCTGGAGTACGGCGAGGGCCTCCTGGAGGCGGGCGCGGTCGGCCTCCGCCTGCCGGCGGGCCGCTTCGGCCGCTTCCCGGCGGCGCAGCAGTTCCTCCTCGTAGGCGCGGCGGTCCCGCGCGTCGAAGACGGTGGTGCGGATCAGCAGCGGCTCGCCCATGGTGCCGTGCTTGACGACGGAGGAGACCAGCACGGGCATCCGGCCGCCGCCGCTCTGCTTGATGTCGAGGGCGATGCTGCTGATCTCGCCCTGCATCCGCAGGAGCGGCGCGAAGTGCGTCTCGTGGTACAGCTTGCCCCCGACGGTCAGCAGGTCGGTGAACCGCATCCGGCCCACCACCGTCTCCCGGTCCAGGCCGAGCCAGTCCAGCAGCGTGGCGTTGATCTTGGCGATGGTGCCGTCCATCAAGGTGGAGAGGTATCCGCACGGGGCGCTCTCGTACAGGTCCTCGGCGCTGTCCTCCAGCAGCGCGGCGAAAGCCGCGGCCTCGGCATGGTGGTGGTCGGCTCCGTGGGGCTCCGGCTGCTGGCCGGCGCGGCACATCATCGCAGGCCGGCCAGGAAGGTGGTGATCGCCTCGTTCGTGGCCTCGGGCGCGGACAGGTGCGGGCAGTGACCGGTGGCGTCGAGGGTGACCAGGGTGGAGCCGGGTATCGCCCGGTGGACGAAGGCGCCGACCTCGCGGGGGGCGATGACGTCCTGGGTGCACTCCAGGATCAGCGTGGGCACGCTCACACCCTTCAGGTCGTCCCTGGAGTCCGACAGGAAGGTGGTGCGGGCGAAGACGCGGGCCATGTCCGGGTCGGTGGCGCAGAAGCTGTTCTTCAGTTCGTCGCCCAGCTCGGGCCGGTCGGCGTTGCCCATGATCACCGGGGCCATCGCCGCCGACCAGCCGAGATAGTTCGCCTCCAGCGACTGGAGCAGCTCGTCGATGTCCTCGGCGCTGAACCCGCCGCGGTAGGCGTCGTCGTCGATGTACCGCGGGGACGGGGCGACCATGACCAGCGCGCCGATGCGTCCGGGGGCCGCCGAGGCGGCCAGTACGCCGATCATCGCGCTGACCGAGTGCCCCACGAACACCGCGTCCCGCAGGTCGAGCGCCTCGCACACCTCGACGACGTCCCGGGCGTACCCGTCCAGGGAGGAGTACCGCTCCGCCGAGAACGCCGAGGCGTCCGAGCGGCCGGATCCGACGTAGTCGAAGAGCACGATCCGGTAGTTCTCGGCCAGCGCGGGCACCGTGAGCCGCCACATGTTCTGATCACAGCCGAAGCCGTGCGCGAGCACCACCGCGGGTCCCTGCGGGTTGCCGGTGACGGTCACGTTGTTCCTGCGGGCGACGTCCATACCCCCCAGTCTCTCAACCCGGAATGGTGTGCTCCGGCGAACCTCGGACGGCAGCGAACGAAAGAATGTGATAAAGCGCACAAAAAGGGGCATTCGGGGCCGCCTATCCCTGTGGTTGCTGCGGCTGCCCCGATGGTGATGCGGCGCCGCCGCCTCACGGCAGCTGACGGTCAATCAGCCGACGCGCCGGATCAGCATGAGTGCCGCCGAACATGGTTACAGATGAGTACAGGTGCGCACGGGCCGGCTGCGGAGGAGAGAGCCGTGTTCTACTTCCTGCTCAAGTACGTGCTGCTGGGTCCGCTGCTGAGAGTGCTGTTCCGGCCGCGTATCGAGGGGCTGGAGCACGTCCCGGAGAACGGCGCGGCGATCGTCGCGGGCAATCATCTGTCGTTCTCGGACCACTTCCTCATGCCGGCCGTACTCAAGCGGCGCATCACGTTCCTCGCGAAGGCCGAGTATTTCACCGGCTCGGGGCTCAAGGGGAAGCTGACCGCGGGCTTCTTCCGCAGCGCCGGGCAGATCCCGGTCGACCGCTCCGGCAAGGAGGCCGGGAAGGCCGCCATCCGGGAGGGGCTCGGCGTACTGCGCAAGGGCGAACTGCTCGGCATCTATCCGGAGGGCACCCGCTCGCACGACGGCCGGCTGTACAAGGGGAAGGTGGGCGTGGCGGTGATGGCGCTCAGGGCGGGGGTGCCGGTCGTACCGTGCGCGATGATCGGCACGTTCGAGGCGCAGCCGCCCGGCCGGAAGGTGCCGCGCCTGCACCCGGTGGTGATCCGCTTCGGGGAGCCGCTGGACTTCTCCCGGTACGCCGGCATGGAGAACGAGAAGGCGATCCTGCGCGCCGTCACCGACGAGATCATGTACGCGATCCTGTCGCTGTCGCAGCAGGAGTACGTCGACGAGTACGCGGCCGTGGTGAAGGAGCGGCAGGCCGAGAGCGGTGAGCGCCGCTTTCCGCGGATGCCGCTGAGCTGACCTCTGCCCTGGGCAGAACAGGCCTCCCGGGGCGGGCCCGGGGCCCTACGGTCGGGTCATGAAACGTGCACTGGTGATCGGAGCGACGGGCCAGATCGGACGGCCGGCGGTACGGGCGCTGGCCGAGGACGGCTGGGAGGTGCTGGCCGCCTCGCGCGGTGGCGGCGGGGACGCCGGGTGGCCCGAGGGGGTGCGGCCGCTGCGGCTGGACCGCGAGGACGACGCGGCGCTGGCCACGGCCGTCGGCGACGGCTGCGAGCTGGTGGTCGACCTGGTCGCCTACGGGGCGCGGCACGCACGGCAGTTGACCGCGCTGACCGGCCGGGTCGGTGCGGCGGTGGTGGTCTCCAGCGTCGTGGTGTGCGAGGACGACCGGGGCCGCTCTTTCGACACCCAGGACGCGCCTGACGGCTTCCCGCGCTACCCGGTGCCGCTGACCGAGGACCAGCCGACGGTGGCACCGGGCGAGGCCTCCTACAGCACGGGGAAGGCGGCACTGGAGCGCGAACTGCTCGCCGCCGGGGAGAAGTTGCCGACCACGGTGCTGCGTCCGGCCGCGGTGCACGGCCCGTACAGTCCGCTCCCGCGCGAGCTGTACTTCGTGAAGCGGAACCTGGACGGGCGGCGGCGCAGGGTGCTGGCCCATCGGGGCGAGAGCCGGTTCCATCCGTCGAGCACGGGCACGATCGCCGAGCTGGTGCGGCTCGCGGCGGCCCGGCCGGGCTCGCGCGTGCTCAACGCCTGCGATCCCGGGGCTCCCACGGTGGCCGAGATCGGAGCGGCGGTGGACGCGGCGATGGGGGTGCGGACCGAGACGGTCCTCCTCGACGACCCGCCGCCGTCGCCGTCCGTGGGCCGCACGCCGTGGTCGACCGAGTGGCCGGTGGTGTGCGACATGTCCGCCGCCGCACGGGAGCTGGGGTACGGCGGCGGCGTCCCGTACGCGGAGAGCGTGGGCGCGTCGGTCGACTGGCTGGTGGAGCGGCTGACGGGCCGGGACTGGCGGGAGGAGTTCCCGCTGCTGGCCCGGGCCTACCCCGAGCTGTTCGACTACGCGGCGGAGGACGCCTGGTTCGAGGAGGCATGACGAAGGGGCGGCCCCCGTGAGAGGGGCCGCCCCTGTGCCGTGTCCGCAGACGGTTACGGCTTGGGCGTGGCGTGCGGGCCGCACGTCACGTCGGCCGCGTCCAGCTTGCCCTCGAGGAGGTAGGCGTCGACCCGGCTGTTGATGCAGGGGTTGACCAGGCCGGTCACACCGTGCGAGCCCGCGCCCTGCTCGGTGATCAGGCGGGAGCCCTGGAACCGCCGGTGCAGCTCGACGGCGCCGGCGTACGGGGTGGCGGCGTCGTTGGTGGACTGCACGATCATCACCTGCGGCAGGCCCTTGCCGGTCTTGACGTCCAGCGGGGTCTGCTGCTTGGTGTGCCAGGTGGCGCACGGCAGGTTCATCCAGGCGTTCGCCCAGGTCATGAACGGGTAGTCCTTGTTGAGCCGCGTGTTGTCGCGGTCCCACTTGCGCCAGCTGGTGGGCCACTTGGCGTCGGCGCACTCGACGGCCGTGTAGACGGCGTTGCCGTTCTCCGCGGAGATGTTGCCCGCGGTGTCCGACATGTCGGGGGCGGCGGCGTCGACGAGGGCCTGGGTGTCGCCCGCGACGTACTTGCTGAACACCGTGGCGACCGGCACCCACGACGAGTCGTAGTACGGGGCGCTCTGGAAGAAGGAGATCAGCTCGGCCGGGCCGACGACCCCGCCGATCGGGCTCTTCTTCGCGGTGGCGCGCAGCTGGAGCCACTTGGCCTGGACGGCGTCGCGGGTGGTGCCGAGGTGGAAGGCGGCGTCGTTCTTGGCGACCCAGTCCTCCCAGTCCTTCCAGCGGCCCTCGAAGGCGACGTCCTGCTCCAGGTTGGCCTGGTACCAGATGTTCTGGCGCGCGGGGTTGACCACGCTGTCCACGACCATGCGGCGCAGGTGGCCCGGGAAGAGCGTGCCGTAGACGGCGCCGAGGTAGGTGCCGTAGGAGACGCCCAGGTAGTTGAGCTTCTTCTCGCCGAGCGCGGCGCGGATGACGTCCAGGTCGCGCGCGGTGTTCGGCGTGGTCATGTACGGCAGCATCTCGCCGCTGCGCTCGTAACAGCCGTCGGCGTACTCGCGGGCCAGCTTGCGCTGGGCGAGCTTGTCGGCCTCCGAGTCGGGCACCGGGTCCATCTTGGGTGCCTTGACGAACTCCTGCGGGTCGACGCAGGAGATGGGCGCGGAGTGGCCGACGCCGCGCGGGTCGAAGCCCACGAAGTCGTACGCCTTGGCCACGTTGGCCCAGATCGGGTTCTTGTTGGTGACGCGCGTCGGGAAGCGCATGCCCGAGCCACCGGGGCCGCCGGGGTTGTAGACGAGGGCGCCCTGGCGCTCCTGCTTGGTCCCGGTGTTGCCGATGCGGTCGACGGCGAGCTTGATCTGCTTGCCGAAGGGGTGCGCGTAGTCGAGCGGCACACTGACCCAGCCGCACTGGATCGGCTTGGCGAAGCCCCAGTCGGCCGGGCAGTCCTGCCAGTCGATGCCGGCCTGGGCGGCCCGCGCGGCGGCGATGGCGGCGCCGCGGGCCTCGCGGTCCTGTCCGTGCCCGGCGCTGGCGCTCGCCGTGGGCGCGGTGACCGCGCCGGCTATCAGGGTGGCTGCGGCGATGACGCCCGCCGAACCGAGTGTCGCGGTCCGCTTCTTCGGTCTGATGTCCCTCAAGTAGGGCCTCCCCGTACCTTGTGAGTACCTCGTGACGACAGGTACGGGGATCCTTGCTGCTGTGAGGGGCCTGAGAACAGGGTTGGTTGACCTTCTTTGCCAATCCGATAACCGGAAAATCGTGTACCGCTCAGCGGACCGGGGACACAGGCCTTTCAATGAGCGCCAGTGCCGCGTCCAGGGTGCGGCGCAGCAGCAGTCCGTCGGGGGCGACGGCGGTGACGAGCGCGGCCGGCCCGGGCAGGGGGACGATCGCGCAGTTCTCCCCCACCGTCGTGGCGGCCGCCGGCGCGTCGGCGAACTCCGGCCGCACCACGAGGAGCTGCCCGACGGCACGGTGCCCGGCCAGCACGGCCGGACCGTCCCAGCCGCCCGGTGCGCCGGGACCGCAGGCCAGTTCCTGGTCGAGGACGGTGCGCTCGCCGATCCGCAGGGTGAGACGGCTGCGCAGCCGCCCGGGTTGCTCGGCGGCCCGGCCGAGGATCTGTTCCTCCCGGAAGACCAGCCGGGCGCCCGGGGCGAGGTCGAGCCGGGTGGTGACGGCCAGTTCACTGCCGGCGGCCGAGATCAGCGGCTCGGGCAGCCACACCAGCTCGCCGCCGTCGGCCACGCGCAGCCGCACGTCGTAGCGGGCCTCGCCGCCGGCGGCGCCGGGCAGCGCGATGGTGGCGGCGGCCGAGCCCACGCTCAGCCGGGCCCCGGCGGCCACCTCGGCGGTGACGGTGAGGTGGTCGCCGCCGAGCGGGGCGCTCATCGCGCCGACCAGCAGGACGCGCGCCTCGGCGCCGGTGCCGCGGGTGCGGCGCAGGGCCAGCGGGCCCTCGCCCTCCAGCACCGGCAGCGCGGTACCGCCCCGGCCGTCGGGCCGGGCGTGGACCCGGGCGACGGCCCGGACCCGGTAGGCGCTGCCGTGGCCGGCCGGGTTCGCGCCTGGCAGCGGGGCGCCGTCCGGGAGGACGGCCGCCCCGGACACGTCCCGCGCCCGCGTGGCCGTCTCGGCCCCGAGGGTCCTCACGCCGTCCACGCGGCGAGACGGCCGCGCACCCATGCGGCGACGTCGCCGACGCCCTTCTCACCGCGCAGGGACTGGAAGACCACCGGCAGGTCGCCGCGCTGCGCCTTGGCGTCGGCCGCCATCCGGGCGAGGTCGGAGCCCACATGGGGCGCGAGGTCGGTCTTGTTGACGAGGAGCAGGTCGGCGGTGGTGACGCCGGGACCGCCCTTGCGCGGGATGTCGTCGCCGCCGGCCACGTCGATGACGAAGATCTGCGCGTCGACCAGGCCCTTGGAGAAGGTCGCGGTGAGGTTGTCGCCGCCGGACTCCACGAGGATCAGATCCAGCGGGCCGACCTCGTCCTCCAGATCCTCCACGGCCTCCAGGTTCGCGGAGATGTCGTCGCGGATCGCGGTGTGCGGGCAGGCGCCGGTCTCGACGGCGGCGATCCGCTCCGGCGGCAGGACCGCTTCGCGCAGCAGGAACTCGGCGTCCTCCCGCGTGTAGATGTCGTTGGTGACGACGGCCAGGGACAGCTCGTCGCGCAGGACGCGGCACAGCGCGGCGACGGTTGCGGTCTTGCCGGACCCGACGGGGCCGCCGAGTCCGACGCGCAGCGCGCGGCGGCTGCCGTCGGGGCGGCGGGCGTCGGCACTGACCGCGGCCGGGCCGTCGTGGGAGTGGTCGAGATGCATGTACGACTCCTGTGGTTCGGGGTGCGTCGGCACGGTGGGGCGGCCGGGCGCGCAGTGCTGTGGTGCCCGGGTGCTAGGACGCGAAGAGGCGGACCGGCCAGCCGGCGTGGGCCTCGGCGCCGATCTCCAGCAGCGGGGCGGAGGCCGCCGGGAGGGCGTCGACACCCTCGTCGGCGACGCGGTGGGCGGCGCGGACGGCCCGCTCGACGGCCTGGTCCAGCTCCGGTGCCAGCCGTGCGAGCACGGCCGTGGCGTCGAAGGGGTCCAGGCTGAGCAGCCGCACGGTCGCGGTCGCCGGTCCGCCGATGCTCTCGTAGGCCGCGCAGTAGGCGGCGTCGTCCGGTGCGCAGCCGGCCGCGCGCGCCGCGAGGCCGAGCACGACCGGCTGGTGCGCGCCCTTGGGGAAGCGCGCGGCGAGGGCGTCGAGGTCGGCGGACGGCCAGGTCGCCCGCGCGGCCCGCATGAGCTGCCGGCCGAGCTTGCGCGCGGCCGTGCGCAGCGCCGGTGACGGGGTACGGGCGTCGGCGGCCGCGTCCAGTGCCGCCGGGTCGGCGCCGACGGCGGCCGCCGCGGCCAGCGCGGCGGACACCAGGCCCGTGGTGTGCAGCCGGCCGCGGCAGAACCGCTCCAGACCGGCCGCGTCGGTGATGCGTCCCGCGCGGACGGCTTCCTCGGCCCCGCCGGAGTGCGCGTGCCCTCCGGCGGGGAACCGGCCGTCGGCCAGGACGAGTAGTGCTGCTCGTGTCATCGCCCGGGCCGTCAGAAGAGGAAGTACCGCTGTGCCATGGGCAGTTCGGCGGCGGGCGTGGACTCCACCAGCTCACCGTCGACGCGTACGGCGAAGCTGTCGGGGTCGATGTCCACGCGCGGGCGGGCGTCGTTGTTGCGCATGTCCGCCTTGGTCACGCCTCGGGTGGACTCGATCGCGGTGAACCGCTTGCCGACCCCCAGCCGCTCCGGCAGCCCGTCCTCGAGAGCGAGCGGGGCGACGAAGTTGACCGAGTTCGCGGCGGGCGCCCGGCCGATCGCCCCGTACATCGGGCGGGGCAGGATCGGCTGCGGGGTCGGGATGGAGGCGTTGGCGTCGCCCATCTGCGCGTAGGCGATCTGGCCGCCCTTGATGACGAGCAGCGGCTTGACGCCGAAGAACGCCGGCTCCCACAGCACCAGGTCGGCGAGCTTGCCGGTCTCCACCGACCCGATCTCGTGGGCCATGCCCTGGGCGAGCGCCGGGTTGATCGTGTACTTGGCGACGTAGCGGCGTACCCGCTGGTTGTCGGCGCGGCCGTCGCCGGGCAGGGCGCCGCGCCGGCGCTTCATCACGTGCGCGGTCTGCCAGGTGCGCATGATGACCTCGCCGACCCGGCCCATGGCCTGCGAGTCGGAGGAGATGATCGAGATCGCGCCCAGGTCGTGCAGGACGTCCTCGGCGCCGATGGTGGAGGGCCGGATGCGGGACTCGGCGAACGCCAGGTCCTCCGGGACGGCCGGATTGAGGTGGTGGCAGACCATCAGCATGTCGAGGTGCTCCTCGACGGTGTTGACGGTGAACGGCCGGGTCGGGTTGGTCGAGCTGGGCAGCACGTGCGGCTCGGAGACGACCGTCATGATGTCCGGCGCGTGCCCGCCGCCCGCACCCTCGGTGTGGTACGAGTGGATGCCGCGCCCGGCGATCGCGGCGAGCGTGTCACCGACGAAACCGGCCTCGTTGAGGGTGTCGGTGTGGATGGCGACCTGCACGCCGGTGAGGTCGGCGACGGTCAGCGCGGCGTCGATGGCGGCGGGGGTGGCGCCCCAGTCCTCGTGGATCTTCAGGCCGGCGGCGCCGCCGCGGATCTGGGACAGCATCGCCTCGTGCGAGACGGTGTTGCCCTTGCCGAGGAAGCCGACGTTGACCGGGTAGGCCTCCATCGCCTCGAACATGCGGGCGAGATGCCAGGGTCCGGGCGTCACGGTGGTCGCCTTGGAGCCCTCGGCGGGCCCGGTGCCGCCGCCGACGAGGGTGGTGATGCCGGAGGCGAGCGCCTCGTCGGCGACCTGCGGGCAGATGAAGTGCACGTGTGCGTCGATGGCGCCGGCGGTCAGGATGCGCCCGTTGCCCGCGATGATCTCGGTCTCGGGGCCGAGCACCAGGTCGGGGTGGACGCCGTCCATGGTCTCGGGGTTGCCGGCCTTGCCGATGCCGGTGATGCGGCCGTCGCGGATGCCGACGTCGGCCTTGACCACGCCCCAGTAATCGACGACGACGACACCGGTGATGACGGTGTCGGGGGTGCCGTCCGCGCGGGTCGCCCGGGACTGGCCCATGGACTCGCGGATGACCTTGCCCCCGCCGAAGACGGCCTCGTCGCCGGAGCGCCCGGGACCA
Source organism: Streptomyces sp. NPDC028635 (assembly GCF_040637635.1). Classification (NCBI taxonomy): domain Bacteria; kingdom Bacillati; phylum Actinomycetota; class Actinomycetes; order Kitasatosporales; family Streptomycetaceae; genus Streptomyces; species Streptomyces sp. NPDC028635. The sequence goes on from NZ_JBEZWX010000006.1 coordinate 160,486, forward strand.
CCGGAGCGGTCCTCCTCGATCTCGATCAGCAGGTCGGTGTCGGCGAGCCGGATGCGGTCGCCCGCGGTGGGGCCGAACAGGTCGGCGTAGGCGCCGCGGGAGATCTCAGGCATCGAGGGCACCTCCGACCCGGCCGCGCAGACCGGACACCACACGGGCACCGGCGAGGGGAACGAGTTCGACGTCGACCGGCAGCCCGGGCTCGAAGCGTACGGCGGTGCCGGCGGCGATGTTCAGCCGCTTGCCGTGGGCGGCGGCGCGGTCGAAGTCCAGACCGGGATTGGCCTCGGCGAAGTGGTAGTGGGAGCCGACCTGCACGGGCCGGTCGGCGGCGTTGAGGACGGTCAGCCGGGTGACCTCGAGCCCTTCGTTGCACACGACGGGGTCCTCGGCGAAGAGGATCTCTCCGGGAATCATGGCGCGCCCCCCGTCAGATGATCGGCTCGTGGACGGTGACGAGCTTGGTGCCGTCCGGGAAGGTGGCCTCGACCTGCACGTCGTGGATCATCTCGGCGACGCCGTCCATGACGTCGTTCCGGGTGAGCAGCTTGCGTCCGGTGGCCATCAGTTCGGCGACGGTGCGGCCGTCACGGGCGCCCTCGAGGATGTGCGAGGTGATGATGGCGACCGCCTCGGGGTGGTTGAGCTTGAGTCCGCGCGCGCGACGCTTCTCGGCCACATCGGCCGCGACATGAATGAGCAGTCTCTCTTGCTCGTGCGGGGTCAGTTGCACGTGCCACCTCACAGTCCTTGCTCCGGACCGTGCGGGGTCCGGCTGCCGCAGCCACCGCGACGGGGACAGGTGTAACACACAGACAAATTTCCCTACCGCGCTCAATTGCGGGCAGAAAAGCCCCTGGTGGCGTGGGTCGGGAGGCTAGCCCGTCGGAGTTTCAACGACGTTAACCAGCCTTTGATCATCACATGACCGGCAGCAGACCTTCCTCATACTCGTGACAGGAGCGCCGGGACAGCGTGTCTCGGGCCGCCGGGGCCCTGCCGAGGGTGAGCGCCGCGCGACTCGGGTCACCCCGCCCCCGTGGGCCGGGAGTTGAGCCGAGGGCCGAACGAGTTCAAACGGGCCGGACGGCTTACCCCCCATCGGCCTATCCCAACGCCCTTTTTTCGGGGGGTCCGAGTTGCGCGACCGGCGGGACGAGGGGCCGGAGTGAAGCGTTCCGCCGCTGGTCCGGGGCTCGCCGGATCGGTGAACACCCCATCGAACACAGGGCTGTCCACCCGAACGGGTGAGTGGTGAGGAACCCCACAAATACCCGTTTCCGTTGGGATTTTCGGACAGTTGTGGGCCAAGATCCCTGACTGACGACAAGCCCCCGCCACAGCGGCGGGGCGATCCGGGCGGACGCCGAGTCCTGCCGCCGCCCGGATGACCGGTCGACAGGAGTGGATCGGCAGGAGTGGAGGACCCAAGCACGACGGGTCGCCGGAACGGTCATGCCACGACCGGGCCGAGCAGCCCTTGGGGTGAAGCCGCGTCAGCGGCCGGGCTACTTCGCCAGCCCGAATCCGACAGGTCATCCTTCACAGGCGGCTGACGAAGGGTTGCGCATGACTGCGCTCAATCGTGTCCCGTCGCTCATGGCCCGGGCCGGTACGGCTTCCGCCCTGACCATCGCCGCCGTGGGCGGCTCGATCGTGGTCCCGGGCCTCGCCTCGGAGGCCTCCGCCGCGACGACGGCGACGAAGGCACTGCAGATCGCCGCGTCCAAGAAGGGCGCGCCCTACCAGTGGGGCGCCACCGGGCCGCGCCGGTTCGACTGCTCGGGACTGACGCTGTACTCGTTCAAGAAGGCGGGCAAGAAGCTGCCACGCACGGCCGCCGCGCAGTACAACAAGACGCACCACATCCCGGCCGGCAGCCGTAAGGCCGGTGACCTGGTGTTCTTCCACTCGGGGTCGAACGTCTACCACGTCGGCATCTACGCCGGGAAGAACAAGATCTGGCACGCCCCGAAGACGGGCGACGTGGTGCGCCTGCAGAAGATCTGGACGAAGAGCGTCTGGTACGGCCGCGTGAGCTGACCGACGCCCCTCCTCGGGCCCACGCCCCTCCTCGGGGCCCACGGCCCTCAGGCGGCCACGGACCGCCGACACGGCCCTCCTCGGCCGCCGCCCGGCCGAGGAGGGCCGCAGGCGGGCTCTCGACGGCGGCTGCGGGGACAACAGGCTTCGGCTGACGCGGGCCGGCCGGTCGGCCGTACGGGTGAACGGGTGAACGGGCCCCCGGCGCCAGGGGCCGGTCATCCGCCAGGGGGCACGCTGCCGCTTGACGCCGGTCGGCCGGGTCGGCCGTACGGGTGAACGGGCCCCCGCCCGGGTGACGGTGAGGGCGGTCGTTCCCGCCGTCGGCCGCCCCGGCCCGAGCGGCGCCGTCCGCCGTCGGCCGCGCCACGGCGCGAGCGGGGGCGCGCGCCCCGCCGAGGACACCCCGTCGCCGCGGCTTCCGGTGTGCCGCCGGGCGCGGTGCGGCGGTGGGCGCGGTGTGACGGGCGCTCAGGAACGCTCGTGGAGCCGGGCGGTTCAGCAGGGCTGTGGCTTCGGTTCCGTCTGTGGGGTCGAGGGGGCCGGCTCGGGCGGGAGTGCCCACGGCAGTTCGATGGCGACCGTCTTGCCGCCCTCGCGGGTGGGGCGGACGCGGAGTCTGCCGCCGCACTCGGCGGCCAGCCAGCGGATGATGACCATGCCGCGGCCGTTGTCCTGCTGAACGGCCGCGGGCAGCCGCTTGGGGAAGCGGGGGTGGCTGTCCGTGACGCCGATGCGCAGCAGCTCGTCGCGGTCCAGGGTGACGTCCACCGTGAACGTCGGGGACTGCCCGAACGTGTGCTGCACGGAGTTGGTGGCCAGTTCGGAGACGATCAACCGGATGCTGTCCGCCAGCTCCGCGTCCGACGGCAGACCCCATTCCGCCAGGGTGCCGGCCACGAAGCCGCGGGCGGCGGACACCGAGGCTGGATCGCTCGGCAGAGTGACGGATGCTTCCAGATGGTCTGCCATGGCGACGTCGTCCCTTTCCCACGGGACCGCAGTCCGGCACGGAGCCGGTGGTTCGAGTACGGTCCCGGACTGGTGCTCAGCCGCCAGACTGCCATCACCACGCCGGTCACGGAGGCGATCCACCAAGATATGCATATATCTGTCGCTCGAAGCGGTGAACTCTGCCACGGCAGACCGTATCCGGGCGGCTCGGACGGAGTAAGGAGGGGCGCATGCAGCACGGTCCCGCGGTGCGCCGCCGGAAGCTGGGCGCCGAACTGCGCGCGCTGCGCGCCCGGGCGGGGCTCACCAGCGGGGAGGCCGCCCGGCTGGTGGGCTGGCACCAGTCGAAAGTCAGCCGGATCGAGACCGGCTCGAGTGGCGCGAAACCGTCCGACGTGCGGTTACTGCTGGACGCGTACGGCGTCGACGACGACGAACTGCGGGACCTGCTGCTGGTGCTGGCCGGCTCCCAGGTCGGCGGCAGGGAGCACTGGTGGCACGCCTACCGCGGGGTACTGCCACCCACGTACCGCGACTTCATCAGCCTGGAGTCGCAGGCCGGCGCGATGCGCACGCTGGAGACCTCGGTCGTGCCGGGGCTGCTGCAGACGCCCGCCTACGCCCGCGCGGTGACCCGGGCGGCCGTCGGCACCGTCGACGAGGAACGGCTGGACGCCCTGGTGGAGGTGCGTCTGGCCCGCCAGGACGTGCTCCACGCGCCGCGTCCGCTGAAGCTGAGCGCGGTGCTGGACGAGGCGGTGCTGCGGCGGGAGGTGGGCGGTCCCGAGGTGATGGCGGAGCAGCTGCGTCGGCTGCTTGAGGCGGCGCGCCTCCCCCAGGTGCGGTTGCAGGTGCTGCCGTTCTCCGCGGGGGCGCATGTCGGCATCACCGGGCCTTTCGTTATTTTCTCATTTCCGAGCACTTCTGATCTGGACGTGGTTGTTCTCGACCACATGACGAGTAGCCTCTACCTCGAACGGAAAGAAGACCTCCGGGCCTACGCGGAGGCCTTCAACTCCCTTCGGATCCACGCCCTTTCCCCCGAGGACTCGTTGGATTTCATCGCCTCACTAGGTGACGGCGCGTAAGGAGGCACCATGACCGCACTGCCTCGCACCATCCCTTTCAGTACCGATCTGCACGGCGTGCGCTGGCTGCGCAGCAGCTACAGCACCGGAGCGAACAACTGCGTCGAGACGGCCCGGCCGGCCTCCGGACCCTGGGCCGGGCTGCTCGCCGTACGCGACTCCAAGGCCCCGGACGGCCCCGCGCTGCTCTTCTCCCCCGGCAGCTGGGCGGCGTTCACGGCCGCCGTGCGACCCGACTGAGCACGGCACACCCCGGGCGAGGGCACGGCCGTGCACGCCGACTCATGGCCGCGTCTCGCCGATCACCCGTACAGCGCGTTCGATCTGATCCCCGGTCAGGTCCGCACGGGCGGTCAGCCTGAGCCGTGAGATGCCGTCGGGCACGGAAGGAGGTCGGAAGCAGCCCACGGCCAGGCCGGCCGTCCGGCAGTCGGCCGCCCAGCGCACGGCCTGCTCCGGGGACGGAGCGCGCACCGAGACCACGGCGGCGTCCGGCCGTACCGCCTGATGACCCGCGGCCGTCAGCCGGGCGTGCAGCTCGGCGGCCACCGCGCGGGCCCGCGCCGCCCGCTGCGGCTCGCGGCGCAGCAGCCGCAGGGCCGCGAGGGCGGCGCCCGCCGCGGCCGGGGCGAGTCCGGTGTCGAAGATGAAGGTGCGGGCCGCGTTGACCAGGTGGTCGATCACCCGCGCGGGCCCCAGGACGGCGCCGCCCTGGCTGCCGAGCGACTTCGACAGCGTCACGGTCACGACCACGTCGTCCGCACCGGCGAGCCCCGCCGCGTACGGCGCGCCGCGCCCGCCGTCGCCCAGGACGCCCAGCCCGTGGGCGTCGTCGACCACCAGGCCCGCGCCGGCTTCCCGGCAGGCGGCGGCCAGTCCGGCCAGCGGCGCGGCGTCGCCGTCCACCGAGAACACGGTGTCGGACACGGCGATCGCGGTGCCCTCGTGGGTGCCGAGCGCCTTGCGCACGGCGTCCGGTTCGGCGTGCGCGACGACCTGCGTGGTGCCGCGGGCCAGCCGGCAGCCGTCGATCAGGGAGGCGTGGTTGCCCGCGTCGGAGACGATCAGCGAGCCGTGCGGGGCGAGCGCGGTGACCGCGGCGAGGTTGGCGGCGTAGCCGGAGGAGAAGACGAGCGCGGCCTCGAAGCCGCAGAAGTCCGCGAGCTCGCGTTCCAGCTCGGTGTGCAGCTCGGTCGTACCGGTGACCAGGCGGGAGCCCGTGGCGCCGCCGCCCCACGTCCTGGCGGCCCGGGCCGCGCCCTCGGTGACCTCCGGATGACGGGCCAGACCCAGGTAGTCGTTGCTCGCCAGGTCCAGCAGCGGCGTGTCGGCGGGGCGGGGACGCAGCGTGCGCACGAGTCCCGCGCGGCGGCGCGTGTCCGCCTGCTCGTCGATCCAGCCGAACGCCATGGGTCCTCCGGGGATTTTGTAGGCAGTGCACAGACACTAGCGGGACACACCGCAGCTCAGGATGTGGCAATACCCACACCTCGAACGGCCTTGTTTGTGCGAAGTCTCCTTGGCCTGGCCTGCCCCCGTAGGACAGGATCAGCTCCCATGGACCTGCTGAACACGCTGGTGGACAAGGGACTGCGGCGCGAGCTGCCGACCCGCGAGGAAGCCCTGGCCGTCCTCGCCACGACCGACGACGAACTGCTCGATGTGGTGGCCGCGGCCGGCAAGGTGCGCCGGCACTGGTTCGGCCGACGGGTGAAACTCAACTACCTGGTCAACCTCAAGTCCGGTCTGTGCCCCGAGGACTGCTCGTACTGTTCGCAGCGCCTGGGGTCCAAGGCCGACATCCTGAAGTACACCTGGCTCAAGCCCGACGAGGCCTCCCAGGCCGCCGCCGCGGGCCTGGCCGGCGGCGCCAAGCGGGTGTGCCTGGTGGCCAGCGGGCGCGGCCCGACGGACCGGGACGTGGACCGGGTCTCCGAGACCATCAAGACCATCAAGGAGCAGAACGAGGGCGTCGAGGTGTGCGCCTGCCTCGGCCTGCTCTCCGACGGCCAGGCCGAGCGGCTGCGCGAGGCGGGCGCGGACGCCTACAACCACAACCTCAACACGTCCGAGGGCACGTACGCGGACATCACGACCACGCACACCTACGCCGACCGTGTCGACACGGTGACCAAGGCGCACGCGGCGGGCCTGTCGGCGTGTTCCGGCCTGATCGCCGGCATGGGCGAGAGCGACGAGGACCTGGTGGACGTGGTCTTCTCGCTGCGCGAGCTGGACCCGGACTCCGTTCCGGTGAACTTCCTGATCCCCTTCGAGGGCACCCCGCTGGCCAAGGAGTGGAACCTCACCCCGCAGCGCTGCCTGCGCATCCTGGCGATGGTCCGCTTCGTCTGCCCGGACGTGGAGGTCCGTATCGCGGGCGGCCGCGAGGTCCATCTGCGCACGATGCAGCCGCTGGCGCTGCACCTGGCCAACTCGATCTTCCTCGGCGACTACCTCACCAGCGAGGGCCAGGCCGGCAAGGCCGACCTGGAGATGATCGCGGACGCCGGGTTCGAGGTGGAGGGCACCAGCGAGGTGACCCTGCCGGAGCACCGGGCGGGCACGGCCGGTGGCTGCGGGTCGCACGAGTCGGCCGGTGGCTGCGGGTCGCACGGATCGGCGGGCGGCTGCGGCGGCCACGAGGGCGCGGAGGGCTGTGGGTCGCACGGCTCGGCCGGCGGCTGCGGATCGCACGAAGACGCCGGGATCTGCGGCACCGCCGCCCCCGCGCCCGCGGCGAGCGAGCCCCGTACCGACCTGGTCGCCGTGCGCCGGCGCGGCGCGGGAACGGACCTCGCGCCCAATGCCTGACCTGAGCGTGCCCGAGCTGCTGGAACTGGACCGGCGGCATGTGTGGCACCCGTACGGCCCGATGCCCGGGCAGGTCGAACCGCTCGTCGTGGAGGCGGCGAGCGGGGTCCGGCTGAAGCTTGCGGACGGCTCGGGTGAACTCGTCGACGGCATGTCGTCGTGGTGGTCGGCCATCCACGGCTACAACCACCCGGTGCTCAACGAGGCCGCGAGCGAACAGCTGGGCCGGATGAGCCATGTGATGTTCGGCGGGCTCACGCACGAGCCGGCCGTGCGGCTGGCGAAGCTCCTTGTCGACATGTCGCCCGACGGCCTGGAGCACGTCTTCCTCGCCGACTCCGGCTCGGTGTCGGTCGAGGTCGCGGCCAAGATGTGCCTGCAGTACTGGCGTTCGCTCGGCCGCCCGGAGAAGCAGCGGCTGATGACGTGGCGGGGCGGCTACCACGGCGACACGTGGACGCCGATGTCGGTGTGCGACCCCGAGGGCGGCATGCACGAGCTGTGGACCGGGGTGCTCCCGCACCAGGTCTTCGCCGACGCGCCGCCCGCGGAGTACGACGAGGCGTACGCGGAGCACCTGCGGTCGACGGTCGCGCGGCACGCCCACGAGCTCGCCGCCGTCATCGTCGAGCCGGTGGTGCAGGGCGCGGGCGGGATGCGGTTCCACTCCCCCGCCTATCTGCGGGTGCTGCGCGAGGCGTGCGACGCGCACGACGTGCTGCTGGTGTTCGACGAGATCGCGACCGGGTTCGGCCGCACCGGCGCGCTCTTCGCCGCCGACCACGCGGCGGTGTCCCCGGACGTGATGTGCGTCGGCAAGGCGCTCACCGGCGGTTATCTGACGATGGCGGCGACGCTGTGCACCGCGCGCGTGGCGGACGGCATCTCGCGGGGCGAGGTGCCGGTGCTGGCGCACGGGCCGACGTTCATGGGCAACCCGCTCGCCGCGTCCGTCGCCTGCGCCTCGATCGAGCTGCTGCTCGGGCAGGACTGGCTCGCCGAGGTCAAGCGGATCGAGTCGGGACTGCGCGAGGGTCTCGCGCCGGCCTCGGACCTGCCGGGCGTGCGGGACGTGCGGGTCCTCGGCGCGATCGGCGTCGTCCAGCTGGACCACCCGGTGGACATGGCCGCCGCGACCCGTGCGGCGGTGCGGGAGGGCGTGTGGCTGCGGCCGTTCCGCGACCTGATCTACACGATGCCGCCGTACGTCACGTCGGACGCGGACGTGGCACGGATCTGCCGTGCGGTGTACGCGGCGGCCGAGGAGGGATGACATGCCGGTACTGGTGATCTCGGGCACGAACACGGATGTCGGCAAGACGGTCGCGACCGCCGCGGTGGCGACCGCGGCGCTCAGGGCCGGCCGCTCGGTGGCCGTGCTGAAGCCCGCGCAGACCGGGGTGGGTCCCGACGAGCGCGGTGACGCCGACGAGGTGGCGCGGCTCTCGGGCGGCGTGACGGTGGCCGAACTCGCCCGCTACCCCGAGCCGCTGGCGCCGGCCACCGCCGCGCGACGGTCCGGACGGGCGCCGCTGCATCCGCAGGAGATCGCCGAGGCGGCCGCCAAGCTGGCCACCGAGCACGATCTGGTGCTGGTGGAGGGCGCGGGCGGGCTGCTGGTGCGGTTCGACACGGCGGGCGGCACGCTCGTGGACGCGGCGGCGCTGCTGCGCGCGCCGGTGCTGCTCGTGGCCTCGCCGGCGCTCGGCACACTCAACATCGCGGAGCTGAGCGCGCGGGAACTGCGGCGACGGGACGTGGAGCTGCTCGGCGTGGTGATCGGCAGCTGGCCGCGCACGCCCGACCTGGCCATGCGCTGCAATCTGGAGGACCTGCCGGTCGTGGCCGGCGCCCCCCTGCTCGGCGCCCTGCCGGAGGGCGCGGGCGCCCTGCCCCCGGCCGAATTCCGCACGACGGCCCCCGGCTGGCTGGCCCCGCGCCTGGACGGCACGTGGGACGCGGAGGCGTTCCGCGCGCACCAGGCGCCCTGACGGGCGGGCCCGGGTCTTCACGACGTCCGGTCGTCGTTCGGGCCCGGGTCTTCACCACGTCCGGGCGTGGTTCCGGCCCGGGCCCGGTGTGGCCGGTCGCGCAGGTCCCCGCGTCCCTTTCCGGGGTGCTGCTGTCGCCGCGTTCACGAAGGGGTGGGTCCGGGCGGGGCGGGGGAGAATCGGCGTAAGGCCCGTCCTGCCGAGGAGGTCTCCCATGCCGTTGCGAGCCGCCGGCTCCGGCAAGGCGCCACCGGACGCCGTCCACCATCCGCTGTTCGCCCGCTACTACGCCCGCGTGAGCGTCGCCATGGAGTCCCGGGCCGGTATGGCCGGGATCCGCGGGCGGCTGCTGGCGGGGCTGTCCGGGCGGGTGATCGAGGTCGGCGCGGGCAACGGGCTGAACTTTGCGCACTACCCGGCGGCGGTCGCGGAAGTCGTCGCCATCGAACCGGAGCGCACCTTGCGGCAGTTGGCGCAGCAGGCGGCCCTGCGGGCCGAGGTGCCGGTCGACGTGGCGCCGGGCGCGGCGGAGGCGCTGCCGGTCAAGAGCGAGGCCTTCGACGCAGCGGTGGTCTCGCTGGTGCTGTGCAGCGTGCGGGACGTGCCGCGCGCACTGGCCGAGGTGCGGCGGGTGCTGCGCCCGGGCGGGGTGGTGCGGTTCTTCGAGCACGGCGCCGGCGGCGGTACGGCGATGCGGTTGACCCAGCGGGCCCTGGACCGCACGGTGTGGCCTGCGGTGAACGGCGGCTGCCACCTCTCGCGCGACCCGGTGGCCGCGCTGCGCGCCGCCGGGTTCGAACTGGGCCCGTACCGGCGGGTGCTGATGCCGGAGCAGGGGCTGCGGCTGCCTCCGTCGTACTGCGTGCTGGGCACCGCGTGGCGGCCGCTGGAGTGACGGAGTGACTCACGCGCTCCACTGCCGCAGCTCGCGCGCGATGTCGTCGACGGACGCCTCACCGCTCTTGGCGAGCCGGGCCAGCTCGCGGACCTGCTCGGGCGAGGTGACCACCTTCAGTCCGCTCGCGACCAGGTAGGCGTAGGCCACGGCGGAGGCGAACAGCGCGTTGGAGCGCTCCAGCGCGGGCACGTGGATCAGCAGGTGCAGCAGGGCGGCGGCGCGGTCGTACGGGGTGTCGTAGACGGGGACGTCGAAGATCTCGGCCTGATGGCGGGCGACGGCGGCGACCAGCGCGCCCCAGTCGGTGACCTGCGGGTCTCCCGGTGTGTGCTGCTCGGCGAGCATCAGCAGCCAGGCGAGATCGATGCGGAGGCTGCTCAACGGATCAGCTGCGTCCGTCCCGGGCCCCGTCCAGGGGGCCCTCCCGCCGCGCGCCGTCCCGGTCGGCGCCGAACTCCTCCGCGAACACCGACGCGTAGCTCTTCATGAAGTCGGCGGCGGCCTCCACGAACGTGCGCCCCGCCTCACCGGCGTCCTGCCGGACCAGTTCCTCGATGTAGCGGTTGACGCTCATCCCGCGCGCGAGCGCGCGCTCCCGGGCGGCGCGGGCGGTGTCCTCGTCCACCCGCACGTTCAGCTGGGTCTTCGCCATGCCTCGACGCTAGCGCCGATGCGCTAGCAGCGGCAAGGGCGCGCGGAAGGCCGCACGTGTACCGCGTGTGCGCCGGGTCACACTACGCTCGGCCGGGGACGACCGCCCGGGCCGTACCGCCGCTCCGGGACCCACGAGGAGGCAGCGTGTCCAGAACTGCTGCGGAGCACCCGCCCGGCTCCGCCCCGGCCGACGTCACCGCGGCCCGTGCCCGCGGGCTCACCAAGGCGTACGGCCAGGGCGAGGCCGCCGTGCTCGCCCTGGACGCGGTGGATGTCGACATCGCCCGGGGCCGCTTCACCGCGGTGATGGGCCCCTCGGGTTCCGGCAAGTCCACGCTGATGCACTGCCTGGCGGGGCTCGACACCGTCTCGGCCGGCCGGGTGTGGCTGGGCGACACCGAGATCACGGGCCTGCGGGAGAGGGAGCTGACCCGGCTGCGGCGGGACCGGATCGGGTTCATGTTCCAGTCGTTCAACCTGATCCCGACACTGAACGCGCTGGAGAACATCACCCTGCCGATGGACATCGCGGGCCACCGTCCGGACCGGGAGTGGCTGGACCGGGTCGTGGACACCCTCGGCCTGCGCGACCGGCTCGGCCACCGTCCGGCACAGCTCTCCGGTGGGCAGCAGCAGCGCGTCGCGTGTGCGCGGGCCTTGCTCTCCCGGCCGGAGCTGATCTTCGCGGACGAGCCGACGGGCAATCTCGACTCACGGGCCGGCCTGGAGGTGCTGGGATTCCTGCGGGAGGCCGTCGACTCCCTCGGGCAGACGGTCGTCATGGTCACCCACGACCCGGGCGCGGCCGCCCACTCCGACGTGGTGCTCTTCCTCGCCGACGGACGGATCGTGGACCGGATGGAGCATCCGACGGCGGAGGCGGTGCTCGAACGCATGAAGCGGTTCGACGTGCTGCGCGCCCAGGCCGACGGCGCCGCCCTTCCCGTCGAGGAGGGCTGACGCGTGCTCCGCGCGACCCTGCGCAGCTTCCTCGCCCACAAGGGCCGCCTGCTGCTGTCCGCGCTGGCGGTCGTGCTGTCCGTCGCGTTCGTCGCGGGCAGCCTGATCTTCTCCGACACGGTCACCCGCACCTTCGACCGGCTCTTCGCCTCCACCGCCGCCGACGTCACCGTGGCGCCGAAGGAGGACCTGCGCACATCGGGCCCCAGCGGCGCGGTCCAGACCCTGCCGGCCTCGCTCGCGGCCCGCGCGGCGAAGGCCCCCGGGGCCGCCTCGGCGCACGCGGACGTGAGCGTGCAGAACATCACCGTCGTCGACAGCCGGCGCCGCTCGGTGAGCCCGACCACCGGCGCGCCCACCCTCGCGCGGGACTGGCACCTCACCGACCGCAGCCCGGTGGAGCTGACCTCCGGGCACGCCCCGCACGGAGCGCACGAGGCGCTGCTGGACGCCGACACCGCCCGCACAAGGCACGTGCGGATCGGCGACACGCTGACCGTGCTGGCCCAGCCGGGCACCTTCACGGTCCGGGTGAGCGGCATCGCCACGTTCACGACGACCAACCCGGGCTCGGCCCTGCTGTACCTCGACCCGGCGCACGCGGCCCGGTTGCTGCTCGGGTCCGCCGCCCGCGCCACCGCCATCTCCGTCACGGCGGCCCCGGGCGTGTCGGACACCGTGCTCAAGCACCGGGTCGCGGCGGCGCTCGGCACCGGGCCGTACACCGTGAAGACGGCCGGTGAGCAGGCGAAGTCGGCGGCGCAGCAACTCGGCACCTTCCTGAAGGTCATCAAGTACGTCATGGTGGGCTTCGCCGGGGTCGCCGTGCTGGTGGGCGTCTTCCTGATCGTCAACACGTTCTCGATGCTGATCGCCCAGCGCACCCGCGAACTGGGGCTGCTGCGCGCCCTGGGCGCCGACCGGCGGCAGGTGCGCCGTTCGGTGCTGACCGAGGCCGTGCTGCTCGGCCTGGTCGGTTCCACGCTGGGTCTGGCGGCCGGGATCGGTCTCGCGGCCGGGCTGATCCATCTCATGGCCGCCTTCGGGATGCGTCTGACGACGGCCGAGATGGCCATCGGCTGGGTGACCCCGGTGACGGCGTACGCCGTAGGGGTCGGGGTCACCTTCGTCGCCGCGTATCTCCCGGCGCGGCGGGCCTCCGCCGTCTCCCCGATGGCGGCGCTGCAGGACGCCGAGGTCGCCGGGGTGGGCCGGCCGCTGAAGGCGCGCGCGATCGCCGGGGCGGTGGTGGGCGCGCTGGGCGCGGCGGCGCTCGCGGGCTGCGCGGCGGCGTCCCGGACGGCGACGGCGGCCTCGCTGCTCGGCCTCGGGGTCGTCCTCACCCTGATCGCGACCGTCGTCGCGGGGCCGCTGCTGGTGCGCCCGGTGATCCGGGTGCTCGGCGCGGCCTTCCCGGCCGTGTTCGGTTCCGTCGGCCGGATGAGCCAGCGCAACGCCCTGCGCAACCCGCGCCGGACGGGGGCGACCGCGGCCGCGCTGATGGTCGGGCTGGCCCTGGTGGGCGGGCTGTCGGTGGCGAGCGCCTCCATGTCCCGCTCGTTCGACGAGCGGATCGACAAGACGCTCGGCGCCGACTTCGTGGTGCAGAGCGGCCGGTACACGGCGTTCTCCAAGGACGTCACCGCCCAGGTGCGTGCCACGCAGGGCGTGGGCCTGGTGGTGCGGCAGCGCTTCGCGCCGGTCGCGGTGCGGCTGCCGGACGGGCGGCGCGTCGTCTCGACCGCTTCCGGGTACGACCCGCGGCTCGACGACGTCGCGCACCTGACGTACGGCGCGGGCGGCACGGCGGGCGCGCTGGCCCCGGGCGGCATCGGCATGGACGCCGGGTTCGCCCGCGACCACGGTGTCCGGCTGGGCAGTGTGCTGCCGGTGGAGTTCCCGGGCGGGCAGCGCGCGCGGTTGCGGGTCGGCGCGCTGACCGAACAGGAAGCCACCGAGGGCTTCGGCATGACCGGCGGACTGTTCCTCGGCATCGGCACCGTGGAGCGGTACGTGCCCGGCGGGCAGGACGCCGCGCTGTACGTCAACGCCGCCCCCGGAACGGGCCCCGACCAGCTGCGCTCCCGGCTGGAGCGGGCGCTGACGCCGTATCCGCAGGTGCAGGTGCGCGATCAGGCCGACTACAAGAAGCTGGTGCACGACCAGATCGCGGTGCTGCTGTACCTGGTGTACGCGCTGCTCGGGCTGGCGATCGTCATCGCGGTGCTGGGTGTGGTGAACACGCTGGCGCTGTCGGTGGTGGAGCGCACCCGGGAGATCGGGCTGCTGCGGGCGATCGGGCTGAGCCGGCGTCAGCTGCGGCGGATGATCCGCCTGGAGTCGGTGGTCATCGCGGTGTTCGGTGCGGTGCTGGGGCTGGGGCTCGGGCTGGTGTGGGGGCTGTGCATGCAGCGGGTGCTGGCCCTGCAGGGCATGAAGGCGCTGGCGGTGCCGTGGTCCACGATCGTCGCGGTGGTGATCGGTTCGGCGGTCGTCGGGGTCGTCGCGGCGCTGCTCCCGGCGTTGCGTGCCTCACGCATGAATGTGCTGGCGGCGATCGCGCACGAGTGATGGAATCACGAAGTCCCGTGATCTTGAGGAGAGTTCGTGTCCCGTCCGTTCCGCTTCGGTGTCAATCTGCTCGATCCGTCGTCCGCCGGCGAGTGGCGGGCGAAGTGCCGCCGCGCCGAGGAGTCCGGCTACGACGTGATCCTCGTCCCCGATCACCTCGGCATGGTCGCGCCGTTCCCGGCGCTGGTCGCGGCGGCCGAGGCCACCGAACGGCCCCGGGTCGGCACCTTCGTCCTCAACGCCGGCTTCTGGAACCCGGCGCTGCTGGCGCGGGAGGTGGCGACGACGGACGCGCTCACGGGCGGCCGTCTCGAACTGGGCCTCGGCACGGGATATGTGCAGTCCGAGCACGAGAGCGCGGGGCTGCCGTTCGGCTCGCCGCGCGAGCGGGTGGACCACCTGCGGCGGACGGTGGAGGAGCTGGAACGGCTGCTGGGCTCGGCCGGGCACCGGCCGCGGCCCGCGCAGCAGCCGCGGGTGCCGCTGCTCATCGGCGGCAACGGCGACCGGATGCTGCGGCTGACGGCCGAGCACGCCGACGTGGCCGCGTTCACGGGCTCGCGGACCGTGCCGGGCAGCACGACGGGGCAGCTGGCGCCGGTCGGCGCCGAGGAGCTGGACGAACGGGTCGCGCGCTACCACGCGTTCGCGGCCGGCCGCGAGGAGCCCGCGGAGCTGAACCTGCTGATCCAGTCGGTCGTGATCACCGACGACCCGGAGGCGGCGGCCCGGCCGCTGCTGGAACGGATACCCGGGACGACGGTGGAGGAGCTGCTGGCGCTGCCCATCTTCCTCTTCGGCACCGAGGAGGAGATCGTCGCGCGGATCCTCGCACTGCGGGAGCGGTACGGCTTCAGTTATCTGACGGTGCTGGAGCCGTCCATGGAGGCACTCGCACCGGTCATGGCGCGGTTGCGGGGGCGGTGAGGAGGGGGCTTGCGGGGTGCACGGCTGCCGGCGGTCCTGCCGTGCGGCCCGGTGACGGTCCGGATGGTGGAATTCCGGGTCGAGGCGCCCCGCTGCCTGATGTGATCACCGCATGTCTGATCTCCGGATACGGGCCGCGACGCCCGACGATGTGCACACCGTGCTGGCCTTCTGGAAGGCGGCCGCCGAGGGCACGAGCATCAGCGACGACCGGGACGGTGTGGAGCGGCTCGTCACCCGCGACCCCGAGGCGCTGATCCTGGCCGAGCAGAACGGCGAGCTGGTCGGCACGGTGATCGCGGGCTTCGACGGCTGGCGCTGCCATCTGTACCGGCTCGCGGTCCACCCGGAGCGGCGGCGCCGGGGCATCGGCTCGGCGCTGCTCGCGGCGGCCGAGGAGCGGTTCACGGCGCTGGGCGGCCGGCGCGCGGACGCGATGGTGCTGGTGCGCAACGAGACCGCCCACCACGCGTGGGGCGCGGCCGGGTACGGGCCGCAGGAACAGTGGCGGCGCTGGGTCAAGCCACTCCCCTCCTGAGCGTTTTTGCCCATCCTTTACTATTGGTGGACCACTCGGTCCTCCATGAAAGGTTGTGAGCGTCCGCCCATGGGCGAGCCCCCCAGTAGCCGACATCGCGCGATCCTTCCTGCCCTGTCCGACCATGGGACGGAGGTGACCCGATGATCGAAGTGCTTCTGCTGCTCGTCGCCGTGCTGCTGTCGCTCGCCTGCGGTGCCTTCGTGGCGGCCGAGTTCTCGCTGACCACCGTTGAACGCAGCGAGCTGGAGCGGGCCGTGGAGCGCGGCGAGCGGGGCGCCGCCGGCGCGCTGAAGGCCGTACGGAACCTCACCTTCCAGCTGTCCGGGGCGCAGCTCGGCATCACGGTCACGAACCTGGTCGTCGGCATGCTCGCCGAGCCCTCGATCGCCAAGCTGCTCGCAGGGCCGATCGAGGCGCTCGGCCTGTCCCGGTCGGCGGCGAGCTCGGTCGCGCTGGTGGTGGGCACGGCCCTGTCCACCGTGTTCCTGATGGTCGTCGGCGAGCTGGTCCCCAAGAACTGGGCGATCTCCGCGCCGCTGGCCATGGCCAAGCGGGTGGGGACCCCGCAGCGACTGTTCAGCGCCGCGTTCCGCCCGTTCATCACCCATCTGAACAACACCGCCAACCGCGTGGTGCGCCGCTTCGGCATCGAACCGGCCGAGGAGCTGGCCTCGGCGCGCGGGCCGCAGGAGCTGGCCGCGCTGGCCCGGCACTCCGCCAAGGCGGGCGCCCTGGAGCCGGACACCGCCGAGCTGTTCGTGCGCACGCTGAACCTCGCCGACCTCACCGCGGAGAACGTCATGACCCCGCGCGTGCAGGTCATCGCCCTGGACGCGCAGGCGACCTGCCAGGACGTGGCGAACGCGACCCGGGCGACGGGCCTGTCCCGCTTCCCGGTCTACCGCGGCAGCCTCGACACGGTCGTCGGCACCGCCCACGTCAAGGACGTGCTGGCCGTCCCGGCCGACCGGCGCCACCGGGTCCCCGTGTCGGAACTGATGCGCGAGCCGCTGCTCGTCCCCGAGTCGCTGACCGTGGACCGGCTGCTGGACCGGCTGTCCGGCAAGCGGACGATGGCCGTGGTCATCGACGAGTACGGCGGTACGGCGGGGGTGGCGACGCTGGAGGACATCGTCGAGGAGGTCGTCGGCGAGGTCCGCGACGAGCACGACCCGCACGAGACGCCCGACCTGGCCCCGGCCGGCACCGACGAGGAAGGGCGCGCGGTGTTCTCCGCCGACGGCGCCGCCCGCATCGACCAGCTGGCCCGGGTGGGCCTCAGGGCACCGGACGGGCCGTACGAGACGCTGGCCGGGCTCGTCGCCGCCGAGCTGGGCCGCATACCGGCCGTGGGCGACGTCCTGCACGTGGCCGGGTGGCGGATGGACGTGGTGGACGCCTCCGGGCGCCGGGCGGCGCGGGTGCTGCTGCACGCGCCGCTGGACGACGAGAAGCCGCACGGCGAGAAGGAGGTGCCGCGGTGACCGCGGTGCAGTTGCTGATCGGTCTGGCGACGCTGGTGGTCAACGCCTTCTTCGTCGGCGCCGAGTTCGCCCTGATCTCGGTCCGGCGCTCGCAGGTCGAACCGCACGCGGAGGCCGGCGACCGGCGCGCGCGCAGCGTGCTGTGGGGGCTGCAGCACGTGTCGGCGCTGATGGCCGCCGCGCAGCTCGGCATCACCCTGTGCACGCTGGTGCTGGGTGTGGTCGCCGAGCCGGCGATCGCGCATCTGCTGGAGCCGGTGTTCCACGCGCTGGGCGTGCCGCAGGGTGCCGGCCACGCGGTGTCCTTCGTGATCGCGCTGGCCCTCGCGACCTACCTGCACATGCTGCTCGGTGAGATGGTGCCGAAGAACATCGCGCTGGCGGAGCCGGTGCGCAGCGCGCTGGTGCTCGGGCCGCCGCTGGTCGCGCTCGCACGGGCGCTGAAGCCGGTGATCTTCGCCATCAACGCCTTCGCGAACGCGCTGCTGAAGCTGATGCGGGTCGAGACCAAGGACGAGGTGACCGCGACCTTCTCGGACGCCGAGCTGGCGCAGATCGTCAAGGACGCCGGTGAGGCCGGTCTGCTCGACGACCGCGCCACGGAGCGGCTGCACGACGCGCTGGAGCTGGGCAGCCGCCCGGTGCGCGACGTGGTGATGCCGCTGGAACGGGTCGTCTACGCGCGCGTGGGCGTCACGCCGGAGCAGCTGGAGGGGCTGTCGGCCGAGTCCGGGTTCTCCCGCTTCCCGGTCGTGGACGAGGGGCGGCGGATCGTCGGCTACCTGCACGTGAAGGACGCGCTGGACGCCTCACCCCGGGACCTGCCGTTCCGGCTGCGGGACATGCGGCCCATCGCCCGGGTGCGGGAGACCACGCCGCTGGACGACGTGCTCACCGCGATGCGGGGCAGCCGGACCCATCTGGCGGCGGTGCTGGGCGCGGACGGGCGGCTGGCCGGTCTGGTGACGATGGAGGACGTCCTGAGGGAGCTGTTCGGCCAGCGGGCCTGACTCATGGGGCGGCGCGGACGCCGGTGGCGCCGGGCCGGCCGTGCCCGCTGTTCGGACAGCGGGGCCGGCACCTGGCCACCCCGGGGCGCCGGAGCGGCGTCCCCGGGGGGAGGGTGACCGACCGCTGGGTATGCCGCGCGGGTTACCATCGCTGACGCCATGGACACGAACCCCGCCTACACCAGCCTGGTCGCCGTCGGCGACTCCTTCACCGAGGGCATGTCGGACCTGCTGCCGGACGGTTCCTACCGCGGCTGGGCCGACCTCCTCGCGGCCCGGATGGCCGCGCGCACGCCCGGCTTCCGGTACGCCAACCTGGCCGTGCGCGGCAAGCTCATCGGGCAGATCGTCGAGGAACAGGTGCCCGTGGCGGCCGCGATGGACGCCGACGTGATCACCCTGGTCGGCGGCCTCAACGACACGCTGCGGCCCAAGTGCGACATGGGGCGGGTCAAGGGGCTGCTGACGGAGGCGGTGGAGCGCCTCGCGCCGTCCTGCAAGCAGCTCGTGCTGATGCACAGCCCCGGCCGCCAGGGCCCGGTGCTGGAGCGTTTCCGGCCGCGCATGGAGGAACTCTTCGCCTGCGTCGACGACCTGGCCGCGCGGCACGGCGCGCTGGTGGTCGATCTGTACCGGGCGCCCGGGCTGGGCGACCAGCGGATGTGGGACGTCGACCGCCTGCACCTCACCGCCGAGGGGCACCGGCGGGTCGCGGAGGCGGTGTGGCAGGCCCTCGGTCACGAGGCGGAGGACCCCGACTGGCACGCCGCGCTGCCCACGGCGCTTCCCCCGAACTGGGTCGCCCGCCGCATCGCCGACGCCCGCTTCACGCGGCAGCACCTGCTCCCCTGGATAGGCCGCCGCCTCACCGGCCGCTCCTCGGGCGACGGCCGCCCCCCGAAGCGTCCGGAGCTGCTGCCGTACGACGAGACGGGATCGTAGGCGGCTCCGCCGGGGTG
Organism: Streptomyces sp. NPDC028635; assembly: GCF_040637635.1. Lineage (NCBI taxonomy): Bacteria > Bacillati > Actinomycetota > Actinomycetes > Kitasatosporales > Streptomycetaceae > Streptomyces > Streptomyces sp. NPDC028635. Next base: position 179,380 of record NZ_JBEZWX010000006.1, read on the forward strand.
ATCTTCCGGGTGCGGCCCGGTGGGGGCTGGTCGCGCAGTTCCCCGCGCCCCTTTTTGGTCGGCCACCGCGCCCGGCACCGGAGGGTGCCGCCCGCTCCGGCGACGGTCCTGCCGCGTGAGGTGGTCTTCCGGGTGCGGCCCGGTGGGGCCTGGTCGCGCAGTTCCCCGCGCCCCTTTTTGGTCGGCCACCGCGCCCGGTGTTGGACGGTTCCGTGCGGCTTGGGCGGCGAGGAGGCGCGGGGCCGCCCCGCACCCTGCCTGACCTGCTCGCGGCCGCGCCTCGCCCCGGTGTCGTCGGCCGGGATGGCCGGGCGCGGCGTGGCGCGCGGGCGTGACCGGCGTCTCGTAGGTTCCGCCTAGCGGTACCGCGGCGCTGGCCTGCAGGAATCGCCAGTAGAATCTGGACACGTGACTTCTGCGCCCGCCAAGCCCCGCATCCCCAACGTCCTCGCCGGACGCTACGCCTCCGCCGAGCTCGCCACGCTCTGGTCGCCCGAGCAGAAGGTGAAGCTGGAGCGTCAGCTCTGGCTCGCCGTGCTGCGCGCCCAGAAGGACCTCGGGATCGAGGTTCCGGACGAGGCGATCGCCGACTACGAGCGCGTCCTCGACACCGTCGACCTGGCCTCCATCGCCGAGCGCGAGAAGGTCACGCGGCACGACGTGAAGGCCCGTATCGAGGAGTTCAACGACCTCGCCGGGCACGAGCACGTGCACAAGGGCATGACCTCCCGCGACCTCACCGAGAACGTCGAGCAGCTGCAGATCCGGCTCTCGCTGGAGCTGATGCGCGACCGCACGGTGGCGGTGCTGGCGCGCCTCGGCAAGCTCGCGGGCGAGTACGGCGAGCTGGTCATGGCCGGCCGCTCCCACAACGTGGCCGCCCAGGCCACCACCCTCGGCAAGCGCTTCGCGACGGCCGCCGACGAACTGCTCGTCGCCCACGGCCGCCTCGAGGAGCTGCTCGGCCGGTACCCGCTGCGCGGCATCAAGGGCCCGGTGGGCACCGCGCAGGACATGCTGGACCTCCTCGGCGGTGACGCCGGCAAGCTGGCCGACCTGGAGAACCGCATCGCCGGCCACCTCGGCTTCGCGCAGGCCTTCACCTCCGTCGGCCAGGTCTACCCGCGCTCGCTGGACTACGAGGTCGTCACCGCGCTGGTCCAGCTGGCGGCCGCGCCGTCCTCGCTGGCCAAGACGATCCGCCTGATGGCCGGGCACGAGCTGGTCACGGAGGGCTTCAAGCCGGGCCAGGTCGGCTCCTCCGCGATGCCGCACAAGATGAACACCCGCTCCTGCGAGCGCGTCAACGGCCTCATGGTGATCCTGCGCGGCTACGCCTCGATGACCGGCGAGCTGGCCGGCGACCAGTGGAACGAGGGCGACGTGTCCTGCTCCGTGGTGCGTCGCGTCGCGCTGCCGGACGCGTTCTTCGCGCTGGACGGCCTGCTGGAGACGTTCCTGACGGTCCTCGACGAGTTCGGCGCCTTCCCTGCGGTCGTGGCCCGCGAGCTGGACCGCTACCTGCCGTTCCTCGCCACCACCAAGGTACTGATGGGCGCGGTGCGCGGGGGCGTCGGCCGTGAGGTCGCGCACGAGGCGATCAAGGAGAACGCGGTCGCCACCGCGCTGGCGATGCGCGAGCAGGGCGCCGAGCGCAACGACCTGCTGGACAAGCTCGCCGCCGACGAGCGCCTGCCGCTGGACCGCGAGCAGCTCGCGGCCCTGATGGCGGACAAGCTGTCGTTCACGGGCGCCGCCGCCGACCAGGTCGCCGCGGTCGTCGGCCGCATCGAGGAGATCGTCAAGCAGCACCCCGAGGCCGCGGGCTACACGCCCGGCGCGATCCTCTGACCTGCGCCGCACGATGCCCCGTTTCACTCAGGCGGAGCTGGAGGCCGCCCGCGACCGTCCCGTACCGGACGTGGTCGCGGACGGCCTCCGTGTCCTCTTCTGCGGCATCAACCCCGGGCTGATGAGCGCCGCGACGGGCCATCACTTCGCCCGTCCCGGCAACCGCTTCTGGCCCGCGCTGCACCTGTCCGGCTTCACACCCCGCCTGCTCAAGCCCGCCGAGCAGCACGAACTGCCGGAGTACGGGCTGGGCATCACCAACGTGGTCGCCCGGCCGACTGCGCGCGCCGACGAACTGAGCGCCGAGGAGTACCGGGAGGGCGGCCGGTTGCTGACCGCCAAGGTCGAGCGGCTGCGGCCGCGCTGGCTGGCCGTCGTCGGCATCACCGCCTACCGCGCCGCCTTCGCGGACCGCACCGCGCGGGTGGGCCCGCAGGAGCGCACGATCGGGGACACCCGCGTGTGGGTGCTGCCCAATCCGAGCGGGCTGAACGCGCACTGGACCGTGGCGACGATGGCCGAGGAGTTCGCCCGGCTGCGGCGGGCCGCCGAGGAGTAACCACTGACGGCCCGGCCCGTCTCGGCGGAGGCGAAGCGCCGGTGGCCGTCCGGCCCGTCTCGACGAGGGCACAGCACCGGTGACCGGCGTCCCGGCGGAGGCGAGGCGCCGGTGGCCGCCCGGCCGGTCAAGGCGGGTCGGTCTTGGTCTTGGTCTCGGTCTTGGTCTCGGTCTCGGTCTCGGTCACGACGCTCCGGTGCCGCGCCCGTCGGTCACGGCGGGTCGACTTCGGTGACGACGGCGAGCAGTTGGATCTCGTCGTGCGCGTCCCGGTCGGCCACCCCGAGGGCGACCCAGCGGCCCGACTCGTCCGGGTCCCACAGGTCCAGCTCGTCCACCCGGACACTGACCGTGCCCCAGGGCTCGGGTATCTCCTCCCCCCGCGCGGCCCGCACCCGCAGGCCCTGCATGCCCAGGGGAGGCGGATGCGCGCCCCTGCGCTCGTCCAGCTCCCGCGCCACACGGTCCTTCAGGGCATGGAAGTCCGCGGCCGTCGGCGCCCGCTCCGCCGGGTCGCCCTCCCGCAGCCCGTGGCTGGTCATCAACTCCGCTATGAAGTACCCCGGCCCGGCCGTGCCCACGTCCGTCCGGCCGCGCTGCCCGGGAAACACCCGGCAGCGCAGCCGGTCGATCACGGCGAGGTGCTGCGCGCTGTCCATGTGATCCAGTAAAGCGGCCCCCACTGACAATTGGCGGGGCGTCAGTACGCGGCCCGGCTGCGGAGGCCGCGCACAGGGCCCTTCAGCCTCAGGCGTCCCGGCGCAGCACGCTCCAGGCGCCCGCTCCCAGCGCGGCCGACGCCCACGCCGCCGTCACCGCGAGCCCCGGCCAGGGGCCGAGCAGCCCGTCGGAACCGTGGTGCAGCACGGCCTGACCGGCGCGGTCGGGCAGGAAGTCGGCGACACCGCCGGACACGTCGCCGACGACGAAGGAGACGATGAGCAGGAAGGGGATGAGAATGCTCAGGGTCGCGACCCCGCTGCGCAGCACCGCGGTGAGCCCGGTCGCGAACAGGGCCATGAGCGTCAGATAGAGCCCGCAGCCGACGACGGCGCGCAGTTGTTCACCCGCCGACAGCCCTGCCGCCTTGTCGCCCAGGGCGGCCCGGCCCACCGCCAGGGTGAGCAGCCCGGTGACCAGGCCGACGGCCAGCGCGGGCACGGCCACCGCGGTCGCCTTCGCGGTGAACCACCGGCCCCGGTGGGGCACGGCGGCCAGGGAGACGCGCAGCGCGCCGCCCTGGAACTCCGCCGCCATGGCCGTCGTACCGAAGGCGATGGCGGCGATCTGGCCGAAGCTGACGCCGAAGAAGGCCGAGAAGAGGGGGTCGAAGTCCGATCCGCCGGTGTCCAGCGCGGCGAGCGCGGAGAAGGCGGCGGTGGCGGCCAGGACCGCGCCGAGGCTCGCGAGCTGCGAGCGCAGCGTCCGGATCTTGATCCACTCGGCGTGCAGGGCGGGGGCGAATCCCATGGTCAGGCCTCCTGTCGGGGTGCGGTGAACTCGGCTTCGGACGCGGTCAGATCGAGGTAGGCCTGCTCCAGCGTGCCCGCCTCCGCGGCCAGTTCGAGGAGGGGTACGCCCGCCGCGGACGCGATCCGGCCGATGTCCTCCACGCGAGCGTGGGCCACGCTCCACGCCCCGTCGTCCGTCTCGGCGGCGTCGTGGCCGTGCCGGGCGAGCGCCTCCTTCAGCGCGACGCCGTCCGAGGTGCGCACCCGCACGCGGGGCTGTACGCGTGCGTCGATGAACGCGCGCATCGGCATGTCGGCGAGCAGCCGCCCCCGGCCGAGCACCAGGAGATGGTCGGCGAAAGACGCCGTCTCGTTCATCAGGTGGCTGGAGACCAGGACGGTGCGGCCCTCGTCGGCGAGCCGGCGCAGCAGGTGCCGGATCCAGACGATCCCTTCGGGGTCGAGGCCGTTGGCGGGCTCGTCGAGCATCACCACCGGTGGGTCGCCGAGCAGCGCGGCGGCGATGCCGAGGCGCTGACGCATGCCCAGGGAGTACGTCTTCACCCGGCGGTGCGCGACCGGGGCGAGCCCGGTCTCCTCCAGCACCTGCTCGACCCGGCGCGGCGCGATGCGGTTGCTCACGGCGAGGGCGAGCAGGTGGGCGCGGGCGGTGCGGGAGCCGTGCGCGGACTGTGCGTCCAGCAGCGCGCCGACCTCGCGGAGCGGTTCACCGAGCGTGGCGTAGGGGCGGCCGCCGACAATCGCGGTGCCGGAGGTCGGCCGGTCCAGGCCGAGGACGAGCCGCATGGTGGTGGACTTCCCGGCGCCGTTGGGGCCGAGGAAGCCGGTCACACGGCCGGGTTCGACGCGGAAGGTGAGGTGGTCGACGGCGCGCCGGGAGCCGTACTCCTTGGTGAGGTCGAGGACGTCGATGCGGGTCATGTCCCCCACCCTGACGGGGCGTCGGGGTCGGGCTCCTCCCCCGCCGGTGGAGATCGTCTCCCCCGTGCGGGGGAGGTCCGTTGTCAGTGGTGGCTGGCACGATGACGTCATGATCCGCTGGTTGCGCCCGTTCGCTCGGGCGGTCACGTACACACGGTGGCTGCATCTGTTCGTGGCCGTCGTGTGGCCGGCGATGTGGCTGTTCATCGACGAAGCCTGGTGGGCGCCGGCCGGCGCGGCCGTGGTGCTCGGTCTGTCCGGTCTGATCCCCGCGATGCGGACCGTGGAGGGCTTCCAGGCCCGGCTGTTGCTTCTCGGCCGCCGGGACGGCGAGGCGCCGGTGATCGTCACCGGTCCTGCGAGGACGTGGGGCGACCGCGGGCGGACGGTGCTCTGGCTGGAGACGCGGCTGCTGCTGGGTGCCGTGGTCTCCCAGCTCACCTTCCAACTGCCCCTGATCACCCTGGACCTGGTCCGGGCGGCGCTGGGCGGCCGGCCGGACAGCGGCGGATGGCTGCCCGTGACCGGCCACCACTGGTGGTACGCGGCCCTCGCGCCGGTCCCCCTGCTCCTGCTGCCGGCCGTCGTGCTCGCCGGTGGCGAGCTCATCACCCGGGTCGCGCTGCGCCTGCTCGGGCCCTCCCCCGCCGAGCGGCTCGCCGCGCTGGAGGAACGCACCGAGCAACTGCTGGAACGCAACCGCATCGCCCGCGAGCTGCACGACTCGATCGGGCACGCCCTGACCGTGGCGGTCGTCCAGGCGGGCGCGGCCCGGGCGGCGGGGGATCCGGAGTTCACCGGCCGGGCGCTGGCCGCGATCGAGGACACCGGCCGGGCGGCGCTGGAGGACCTGGAGCGGGTGCTCGGTGTGTTGCGGGAGGAGGAGCGACCGGTGAGCGGCCGGCCGACGCTCGTGGACGCCGGGCGGCTGCTGGAGTCCGCCCGCGCCTCGGGCGCCGAGGTCGACGCCGAGCTGAGCGGCCCGCTGGAGACGGTGCCCGGCCCGGTCTCCCGCGAGGGGTACCGCATGCTGCAGGAGTCCTTGACGAACGTGCTGCGCCACGCGGGCTCGGTGCCGGTCCGGGTGCGGGTCGCCGCGGACGACGCCCGGCTCCTGCTGGAGGTGCGCAATCCACTGCCCGGCGAGATACCCGGGCCCGGCCGGGGCAGCGGTGTGCGCGGCAGCGGCCTGCGCGGCATCCGCGAGCGTGCGGCCCTGCTCGGCGGCCGGGCCCGCACGGGCCCCGACGGACCCGACTGGCAGGTGCACGTCGAGTTGCCGGTGGGGTGATCTAGGCTGGCCGGATGCCGGTCAGCGTTCTCCTCGTCGACGACGAACCCCTGGTCCGCGCGGGTCTGCGGGCCGTGCTGGAGGCCCAGTCCGACATCGAGGTCGTCGGGGAGGCGGCCGACGGGGCGGCCGTGATCCCGCTGGTGCGGCAGCTGCGGCCCGACGTGGTCGCCATGGACGTGCGGATGCCTCTGCTGGACGGCATCGAGGCCACGCGCGCGGTGCTGCGCACCGTGACCGATCCGCCGAAGATCCTCGTGGTGACGACGTTCGAGAACGACGAGTACGTGTACGGGGCGCTGCGCGCGGGCGCGGACGGCTTCCTGCTGAAGCGGGCCCGGCCGGCGGAGATCGTGCACGCCGTGCGGCTCGTGGCGGAGGGCGAGTCACTGCTCTTCCCCGCCTCGGTGCGGCGCATGGCCGCCGAGTACGGCGACAGCGGCGGCAACCGCGCGGCCCGCGATCTGCTGGAGCGGGCGCGGCTGACCGAGCGGGAGGGCGAGGTGCTCCGGTTGATGGCCCGCGGGCTGTCGAACGCGGAGATCGCCGCACGGCTGGTCGTCGGCACAGAGACCGTGAAATCGCATGTGAGCGGCGTCCTCGCGAAGCTGGGGGCGCGGGACCGCACGCAGGCGGTGATCCTCGCCTACGAGTCGGGCTTCGTCACCCCGGGCTGAGTCCGGCCGGGGCACTGCGGGTCCGATCCCTTGCGGCCCGCGTCTCGCCGGTGCCCGCCGTGCCGAGTACGATCCCGCCAACACGCGCACGAGCTGGGAGGACGGACGGTGGGGCGGCTGACCGGCGGGGATCCCTCGCTGCTGCGAAGGATCAATTCCGCGGTGGTGCTGCACGCGCTGCGGGCCACGGACTGCGCGACGCTGACGGAGGTCACGCGGGTGACCGGGCTGTCCCGGCCGACCGTCGAGGGCGTCGTGGACGATCTCATCCAGGCGGGCCTGGTCGTCGAGAAGGCGGCCGAGGAGGGCACGGCACGGCGCCAGGGACGTCCCGCGCGGAGGTTCCGGTTCCGTGCGGAGGCGGGGCATCTGCTGGGCGTGGAGATCGGTGCGCACCGGGTGGCCGCGCTGCTGGCGGACCTCGACGGACGGGTGGTCGGCGCGCAGGCCAAGGACGTGGAGGAGTCCGCCGGGGCGGACGAGCGGCTGGAGCGGCTGCGGACGACCGTGGCGGAGCTGCTGCGCCGCGCCGGGGTGCCGCGCAGCTCGCTGCGCGCCGTCGGCGTGGCCACACCGGGGATCGTGGAGGCCGGCGGGACGGTACGGCTGGGCACCGCGCTGCCGGGGTGGACGGGACTGCGGCTGGGTGAGCGGCTGAGCCGTTCCTTCAAGTGCCCGGTGCTGGTGGAGAACGACGCCAACGCGGCCGCCGTGGCCGAGCACTGGAAGGGCGCCGCCACCGAGTCCGACGACATCGTGTTCGTCCTGGCGGGACTGAGCCCGGGCGCGGGCGCGCTGATCGGCGGGCGACTGCACCGGGGGTACGGCGGCGCGGCCGGTGAGATCGGCGCGCTGCATCTGCTGGGGCGTGAGGCGACGCCGGAGACGCTGCTGTCGACGACCGACGAGCCGCTGCACCCGCTGGACGAGCGGGCCGTGGCCGCGGTGTTCACGCAGGCCCGCGAGGGCGATCGCCGGGCCCGTGCGGCGGTGGACCGTTTCATCCAGCGCCTGGTGCACGACGTCGCCGCGCTGGTGCTGGCCCTGGACCCGGAGCTGGTCGTCATCGGCGGCTGGGCGGCCGGCCTGGACGGGGTGCTCGCGCCGCTGAGCCAGGAACTCTCCCGCTACTGTCTGCGGCCGCCGAAGGTGACCCTGTCGCTGCTCGGTGAGGCGGCGGTGGCCACGGGCGCGCTGCGGCTCGCACTGGACCACGTGGAGGAGCAGCTGTTCGCCGTGGACGGCACGGTGACCGCCCGCCGGTGATCCCTGGGTGAAGGCGACGTCCCGCTGGAAGACTGCCCCGTGAAAGACGTCCGCGTGAAAGACGCCCAGGTGCAAGACATCCAAGTGGAAGACGTCCAAGTGGAAGACGTGTCGGTGCGAGACTTCACCGTGGAGACCTCAGGATGAAAGACGTCCTGGTGCACGGCGAAAGGGGAAGCGTGCGGGATCTGCCCGAGTCCGCCACGGAGCCCGACGGCTCCGCGGTCGTGCGCGTCCTCAGTTACAACGTCCGCTCCATGCGCGACGACGTCGCGGCCCTCGCCCGGGTGATCCGGGCCTGCCGGCCCGACGTCGTCTGCGTTCAGGAGGCACCGAGGTTCTTCCGCTGGCGCAAGGCCGCGGCCCGCCTCGCCCATTCCTCCGGACTCGTGTACGTCTCGGGCGGCGCCACGGCCTCCGGCCCCATGATTCTCTCCTCGCTCCGCGCCCATGTGGAGCACGCGGAAGCCGTCCTGCTGCCCCGCACGCCCGGCCTGCACCAGCGCGGCTTCGCCACCGCCGTCCTGCGGTTCGGACGGGCGCGGCTCGGAGTGCTCAGCTGTCACCTGAGCATCCAGGACCAGGAGCGCTACGAGCAGGGCCGGCTGCTCCTCGAGCGGCTGTCCGCCCTGGACGTGCCGCACGCCGTCGCCGCGGGCGACATCAACGACCGGCCCGACGGCCGCACGTTCGGGCTGCTCGCGGATGCCCTGCAGGACTGCTGGGCGACGAAGCCGTGGGGGCGGGAGCACACCACCCGGCTGGGCGATCCGTTGCAGCGGATCGACGCGGTCTTCGCGACGGCCGGGATCCAGGTGCTGGGCTGCGGAGTGCCGATGGGGCTGCCCGGGATCGCCGAACGGGACCTGCGGGCAGCCACGGACCATCTTCCGGTGCTGGCAGCGCTGCGCGTGCCCGCCGCGTGACGCGGGCCCCCGGGGAACGCCTCGTCGCCGAGCAGTTAACCGCGCGCCCTCACAGCCCGGCCGGCCATGACGGCACGCACCACGCGCCGGCGCGCACCCCACCGGGCTCGATCCGGCGCGCGCCGGTCGGCCGGCACTCCCCGTGCGGCCGGGCGCGCGTGCGGTGACGGTGGGTCAGGACGCCCGGCGCTCCGGGTCGTGGTGGATCTCGACGCCGCCCGAGTCGCCGAAGGTGAGCCGGCAGGTGTCGGCGCGGTATGTGGCGACGGACAGCGCGGCGGTGCGGCCCTCGGCGAAGTAGCGGGTGGTGACGACGAGGACGGGCGCCCCCGGGAGCCGGTCCAGCGCCTTTGCGTCGTCGGCCCCGGCGGAGCCCAGCTCGACGGCTCGGTCCTGGCCGGCCGCCTCCCGCCGCTGCAGTTCGCGCAGCACGGCACGCGCGCGGGCGGGCCCGGAGGGCGCGTCGATGCCGCTCAGCTCGGGCACCGAGGCCCGCGGGATGTAGAGCAGCTCGGCGGCGACCGTCTGGCCGTTGTTCACGCGGGTGCGGCGCACGATGTGCACCGCCTCGTCGCGGCCGGTCTCCAGGGCGTCGGCGACCGCGGCGGGCGGCACGGCCAGGTCGCAGTCGGCCGGCTGCCAGGCGTCGCCGCCGACGCTCGGCCAGGCGTGTTCCTCGGTACCCACGGCCACACCCATGCGGGGCGGCGCGACGGTGGTGCCCACACCGCGGCGGCGCTGCAGCCGGCCTTCGAGCTCGAGCTGTTCCAGGGCCTGCCGGAGGGTGGCGCGGGCGACGCCGAAGCGGGCGGCCAGCTCGCGCTCGTTGGGCAGGATCTCACCGACCGCGAACTCCGAGTCGAGGGCCTCGGTGAGCACGGTCTTGAGATGCCAGTACTTGGGTTCCGGCACCGTCTCCAGCTGCGTGGTCCCCACCCTGTCCTCCGCGATGCCTGCTCGGCGGCGTTTTGGCGCCCTTGTTTATTAAAGGTTGTTGCACTTGTCTGCGACCATAGGACGGCCCACACCCTTGGTCAAGACCAATCCTCGATCTCTCGCCGGGCCCATCGGCGCGCCGCGGAGCCGCCCGCAGGGGCTACCGGTCAGTAGTAATTGCTGACAAGCTGTCTACTCGGCGTCCGTCCGTGAGTCCCCGAGGAGCCCCGCATGTCCGCCACGCTCTCCTTCAAGGTCCCCTCCCCGCACGGCCCGCAGCCGGTGACCGTCTCCTACGCGCGCGTGGGCCGCGGCGCACCGCTGCTCCTGCTGCACGGCATCGGCCATCACCGGCAGGCCTGGGACCCCGTGGTGGACATCCTCGCGGCCGACCGCGACGTGATCACCGTGGACCTGCCGGGCTTCGGCGCCTCCCCCGCGCTGCCGCGGACGCTGGCGTACGACCTGACGACGACGACCGCCGTGTTCGGCGCGCTGTGCGAGGCGCTGGAACTGGACCGCCCGCACGTGGCGGGCAACTCCCTGGGCGGGCTCATCGCCCTGGAACTCGGCCGCGAGCGGCTGGTGCGGTCGGTCACCGCGCTGTCCCCGGCCGGTTTCTGGTCCGAGGCCGAGCGGCGGTACGCGTTCGGCGTCCTGCTGGCCATGCGCGGCATCTCCCGCCGGCTGCCCCTGCCGCTGGTCGAGCAGCTGTCCCGCTCGGCGGCCGGCCGCACGGTCCTGACCAGCACGATCTACGCCCGGCCCGGCCGCCGCGCCCCGCAGGCCGTGCTCGCCGAGACCCGGGCGCTGGCCGAGGCGACGGGGTTCGCCGCGACACTCGCGGCGGGCGCGACGGTCCGGTTCGACGAGGACATCCCCGGCATCCCGGTCACCGTGGCCTGGGGCAGCCGGGACCGTCTGCTGGTGCCCCGTCAGGGTGTGCGCGCCAAGCAGGTGATGCCGCGGGCCCGGCTGGTGCGGCTGCCCGGCTGCGGGCACTGCCCGATGAACGACGACCCGGCCCTGGTCGCGCGGGTCATCCTCGACGGCAGCCGAGACTGACGTCACACGGGCACCGGCTGAGGGGCTGACACGACGTCAGCCCCTTTTCCGTGCCCAGGGAAAGGCCGCGTCACGAACGGTCGAACCCGCCTCGGCGTCGCCTGCCGCCGCCGCGCCACGGTCAGTTGTTCACTTGTGGTTTCCGTGTGCGCCGGGGAGCGCCAGTAGGTGTGTGCGTGCACATCGGCTGATTGACGCCCCTGGAGGCCCTCCATGTCGCACCGTCCGCATCCCGGCCGCCGCAGCGTGCTGCGCGGTTCGCTGGCCGCGTCCGCGGCCCTGTCCCTGCCGGCCGGGCTCGGCGCCGCGCCGGCCTTCGCCCTCTCCGGGCGCCCCGAGGCGGGCTGGGGCGTGCAGGCGGGAGACGTGACCTCGCACTCCGGGCTGATCTGGGTGCGTTCGGACCGCGCGGCCCGCATGATCGTGGAGACGTCCCCCACCGAGTCGTTCCGCAACCCGCGCCGCTGGCAGGGCCCGCTGCTCGGCCCGGACAGCGACTTCACCGGCACGACCCGGCTGCACGGCCTGCCGCCCGGCGAGCAGATCCACTACCGGGTGCGGCTCGCCGACCCCGACGACCCGCGCCGTACCGGCGAGGCGGTGGCCGGAACCTTCCGTACGGCGCCCGTGCGGCGGCGGCAGGGCGTGCGGTTCGTGTGGTCCGGCGATCTGGCCGGCCAGGGCTGGGGCATCAACGAGTCCATCGGCGGCTACCGCATCTTCGACGCGATGGCGAAGCTGGACCCGGACTTCTTCCTGTGCAGCGGCGACAACATCTACGCCGACGGACCCATCGCGGCCACGGCAGCGCTCCCGGACGGTTCGGTGTACCGGTCCGTGACCAGCGAGGCGAAGTCCCACGTCGCCGTGACACTGGACGACTACCGCGGCAACTTCCGCTACAACCTGCTCGACGCGGCGCTGCGCCGGTTCAACGCGCAGGTGCCCAACATCATCCAGTGGGACGACCACGAGGTCCGCAACAACTGGTACCCGGGCGAGGTCATCGCCTCCGGCACCCCCTACCCGGCGGGCACCCGGCTGGACGACCTGGCGGAGCGCGCCCGGCGTGCCTTCGCCGAGTACTTCCCGGTCTCCACCGTGGGCGCACGCGGCGACGGCCGCATCTACCGGGTCGTCCACCACGGCCCGCTGCTGGACGTGTTCGTGCTGGACATGCGGACCTACCGCAACGCCAACTCCCCCGACGACCAGACCACGGACCCGCAGGGCATCCTCGGCCGTGAGCAGCTGGAGTGGCTCAAGCGCGAGCTGGCCCGCTCGCGCGCGGTGTGGAAGGTGATCGCCGCGGACATGCCGCTCGGCCTGGTCGTGCCGGACGGAGTGGAGGGCAGGCCGAACTTCGAGGCCGTGGCGCAGGGCGATCCGGGCGCCCCGCTCGGCCGTGAGCTGCAGATCGCCGAGCTGCTGCGGTTCGTCAAGCACCGCCGGATCACGGGCACGGTGTGGCTGACCGCGGATGTGCACCACACCTCGGCCCAGCACTACGACCCGTCGCGGGCCGCGTTCAAGGACTTCGAGCCGTTCTGGGAGTTCGTCTCCGGGCCGCTGAACGCGGGCGCCTTCCCGGCCAGCGCGCTCGACGGCACCTTCGGCCCCGACCGGGTGTTCGTCAAGGCGCCGGCCAGGGGGAACGTCTCGCCGGCCGAGGGCTACCAGTTCTTCGGCGAGGTCGACATCGACGGCGACAGCGGCGAGCTGACGGTCCGGCTGCGCGAGCAGGACGGCACCGTGCTGTTCACACAGGTCCTCCAGCCGGGCCGCGTCGGCCAGTGAGGACGGTGTGAGGTCTCGCGTACCCTCGGTGTCCGCGCCGCGCCCCGGCGTCATCCCCCGGAGCGCGGCGCGGTCAACTCGCCGGTGGCGGGCGGCCGTCGGCGCCGGTGCAACACGGTTGTGACATAACGGACAAAATCCCTGGAAGCACGCTTTACCCATCGGTCACAAGACGTTCGTGATCACGCAACACCGTTCCTTCACAGTGGGTGCATGAGGAGAGAGATTCCCGATGTGAAGCGTGCCCGGCACGGCCGGCCCGTCCACCACTGGCGACGCGACGTGGTGGAGCTGGCAGCGATGTTCACGGCCGTGGCGGTGGCCGACGGCGTGGCGAACCTGATCGGGCACGGCCCCGACGGACCGGTGCTGCTGGTGGCGTCGGCGGTGGTGCTGACGGCCACGGCCGGCTTCCACACATGGTGGTCACGCAGGCACGGACACGCGCCGCCGACCGGTGATACCGGCGCCCGGCCGGGCTCCGCCGAGCCGCCGGCCGGGCAGGACTCCCCGGCACAGCGGAACGCGGACCCGGCGGGCGCCGAGAGCACCCTGTGGCGGATGCGTACGACCGTGCGGGACCAGCCCGGCTCGCTGGCCGCGCTGTGCACGGCCCTGGCCGGGCACCGGGTCGACATCCTGAGCCTGCAGGCGCACCCACTGGGCGACACGGCCGTGGACGAGTTCCTGCTGCGCTCCCCCGGCACGCTGACGGCCGCCGAGCTGACCCGGGTGGTGGCCCTGGCCGGCGGCACCGGCACCTGGCTCGAGCGCGCCGACGCCCACGATCTGGTGGACGCGCCCACCCGGGTCCTCGCCCTGGCCACGCGTACCGCCCTGGACACCGCCGAACTGCCCCTGGCCCTGCGCCAGCTGCTCGGCCGCTGCACCATCCGGTCGCTGCCCGCGGCCTCGGCCGGCGGCGCCGACGCCGTCCCGGAAGAGGGCGTGCTGGAGGACACCGTGCTGCGGCTGCGGGCGCCCGAGGGCGGCGTCCTCACCGTCGAGCGGCCGTATCTGCCGTTCACGCCGACGGAGTTCGCGCGGGCCCGCGCCCTGGTGGAGCTGGACGCGCGGCTCGGGCCGCGGGTCCCGGTCGGCACCGACGTGCTGACGCTGCCCGAGGGCAACCCGATCACCGTGCGGCGGGCCGGCACCGGGGACCTCAGGGCGGCGAAGGCGATGCACGAGCGGTGCTCGGCGCGGACGCTGTCCCTGCGCTACCACGGGCCGGTCCGGGACGCGGACCGCTATCTGAACCACCTGCTCAGCCCGCGCTTCGGGCGCACGCTCGCCGTGCAGACCGCCTCCGGCCGCATCGTCGGCCTCGGCCATCTGCTGTGGGACGGCGACGAGACCGAGGTCGCCCTGCTCGTCGAGGACGAGTGGCAGCGGCGCGGCATCGGCGGCGAACTGCTCGGCCGGCTGGTGGCCATGGCGGTCGAGGCGGGCTGCGAGAGCGTGTACGCGGTCACGCAGGCCTCCAACACCGGGATGGTCGCCGCGATGCGCGGCCTCGGGCTGCCCCTCGACTACCAGATCGAAGAGGGCACCCTGGTCATCACCGCCCGCCTGGACGCGATCCCGGCCGGCTCCCGGCGGCCGTACGACCGGCAGCGGCCGGGCGTGGAGTCGTACGGCGGGAGCGTCGCACGGTACGACGCGAGCGTGACACGGGACTGAGGCCCCCCGGCGATGCGGCCCGGCGGTGTCCCCCGCCGGGCCGCATCCCCGACAGCCGCCGCGGTGCACGTCTGAGCCGCCCCCCGACGGCCTGCGCCGCGCACCGTCCAGCAGCCCCCGACGGCCTGCGCCGCGCACCCCCAGCCGCCCCCCGACGGCCTGCGCCATGCGCGGCCCAGCCGCTCCCGGCGGCCTCCGCCGTGCACCGCCCAGCCACCCCCGACGGCCTGCGCCATGCGCCGCCGAGCCTCCCCGGCGGCCTTCGGCGTCAGCGCGCGCTCGCGCCGCCCAGGTCAGTGCGCGGCGGCCGCGCTCGTCCGGGACCGGTCCGACGCCCCGGCGAGCGCCCCGTCCAGATCCGCCCACAGGTCGTCCACGTCCTCCAGGCCCACCGACATCCGCAGCAGCCGGTCGCTCACGCCGGCGCCGCGGCGGTCGCCCTCGTCCACGATGCGGTGGCTGATGGACGCCGGGTGCTGGATGAGCGTGTCGACGCTGCCCAGGCTCACCGCAGGGGTGATCAGCCGTACGCCGGCGATGACCTCGTGCGGGTCGCCGTGCACCTCGAAGGCGACCATCGCGCCGCCGATGCGCGGGTAGTGGACGCGGGCCACGCGCGGGTCGGCGGCGAGCCGGCCGGCGAGTTCGGCGGCGTTCGCGGAGGCGGCGCGCACCCGGACCGGCAGGGTGGACAGGCCACGCAGCAGCAGATAGCCGGCCAGCGGATGCAGCACACCACCGGTGGCGAACCGCACCTGCCGCAGGCGCCCGGCGAACTCCTCGTCGCAGGCCACCACGCCCGCCATCACATCGCCGTGGCCGCCGAGGTACTTGGTGGCGCTGTGCAGCACTAGCCGCGCGCCCCGCTCGGCAGGCCGCTGGAGCACCGGGGTGGCGAAGGTGTTGTCGGCGAGCAGCGGCACCGAGCCGCAGGCGTGGGCGACGGCCCTCAGGTCGATCTCCGCGAGGGTGGGGTTCGCCGGGGTCTCGACCATGACCAGGCCGGTGTCGGGGCGCAGCGCGTCGGCTATGCCCGCCGGGTCGGTCCAGGTCACCTCGGTGCCGAGCAGTCCGGCGGTGAGCAGGTGGTCGCTGCAGCCGTACAGCGGCCGTACGGCGACGACGTGCCGCAGGCCCATCGAGGCGCGCACCAGCAACACGGCGCTCAGCGCGGCCATGCCGCTGGCGAACGCGACCGCTGCCTCGGTGCCCTCCAGCTTCGCCAGCGCGGTCTCGAAGCGGGCGACGGTCGGGTTGCCGAGCCGGGCGTACACGGGCGGGCCGTCCAGCTCGGCGCCGGTCGTCGCGAAGGCGTCGATCCGAGCGGCCTCACCACGGCTGTCGTACGACGGGTACGTGGTCGACAGGTCGATGGGCGGGGCGTGCAGGCCCTGGCGGGCGAGGTCGTCACGGCCGGCGTGCACGGCCTCGGTGGCCAGTGCTCTGCGCGTCGTACGGGCGGTGTCCACGGGCGCCTCCACAGGGATCTCCTCGGGGTCCACGCGGGCACCCCTGGCCGTTCCAGGGGTCCCCCGGGCGGGACGGCTCTCGATCAGCTCGGCCCTGACGGGAAGGGTGAACACCGGCCGGGTTTGTGTGGCCGAAAGCCGTGCTACGTTCGGCGCATGGCCGAATCCGTCGTACTGGATCCGGTCGATCTGCATCTGCTGCGGCTGCTGCAGAACGACGCCCGGACCACTTATCGGGACCTCGCCGCGCAGGTCGGGGTCGCGCCGTCGACCTGTCTGGACCGGGTGACGCGGCTGCGCCGCTCCGGCGTGATCCTCGGCCATCAGCTGCGGCTGAACCCGGCCAAGCTGGGCCGCGGGCTGGAGGCGCTGCTGTCGGTGCAGGTCAGACCGCACCGGCGGGAGCTGGTGGGACCGTTCGTCGAGCGGATCCGGGCGCTGCCGGAATCCCGGACCGTCTTCCATCTCACGGGCCCCGACGACTACCTCGTCCATGTCGCGGTCGCGGACATGGCGGATCTGCAGCGCCTGGTCCTGGACGACTTCACGGCCCACCGCGAGGTGGCCCGCGTGGAGACCCGGCTGATCTTCCAGCAGTGGGACTGCGGACCTCTGCTGCCGCCGGAGCGCCCGGGGACGCCCTGACGTGGGGCCGGGGAGGCGGCGGGCTCCGGTGTCCCGGCGGTCGGAATCCGGCCGACGCCGGCAGCCGTAGGGGAAACCCGGCAGACGCGGTGGCGGCACGCGTACGAGGATGGCGGCATGTCAGAGACCAAGAGCCCGCTGCCCCGCGAGGTCGCCGACGCCTACGTCGACGAGCTCATCGCCCTCGACCCGATCACCGGCACCTACCTCGGCGTACCGGAGAGTTCGCGCCGGATGCCCGACACGTCCCCGGCGGGCGCCGACGCGCTGGCCGATCTGGCGCGGGCCACCCTGGCGAAGCTGGACGAGGCGGAGCGCCGGCCCGGCGCCGACAGCGACATCGAGCGGCGCTGCGCGCGGCTGCTGCGCGAGCGGCTCACCGCGGAACTCGCCGTGCACGAGGCGGACGAGCACCTGCGCGCCGTCGGCAACCTGCACACCATGCCGCACCAGGTGCGCGAGGTGTTCACGGTGACCCCGCAGGAGACCGAGGAGGACTGGGCGGCGATCGCCGAACGGCTGCGGGCGGTGCCGCGCGCGCTGGCCGGGTACCGCGAGTCCCTGACGCTCGGCCTGGAGCGCAAGCTGTACGCCGCGCCCCGTCCGACCGCCACGTTCACCGGGCAGCTCACCGAGTGGGCGGACACCGGGCAGGGCCGGGGCTGGTTCGAGGACTTCGCGGCCGCCGGGCCGGACGCGCTGCGCGCGGAACTGGATGCGGCGGCCCGCGAGGCGACCGCCGCCGTCGCCGGACTGCGCGACTGGATGCGCGACGTGTACGCCCCCGCCGTCGAGGGCGCACCGAACACGGTGGGCCGCGAGCGCTACGCCGTCCTGTCGCGCTCCTTCAACGGCACCGACATCGATCTGGACGAGGCGTACGCGTACGGCTGGGCGGAGTACCACCGCCTGCTGGGCGAGATGCGGCAGGAGGCGGAGAAGATCCTGCCCGGCGCCGCGACCCCGTGGGTGGCGCTCGCGCACCTCGACGAGCACGGCCGGCACATCGAGGGCGTCGAAGAGGTCCGGGCGTGGCTGCAGGGGCTGATGGACGAGGCCATCGACGCGCTGGACGGCACCCACTTCGAACTCGCCGAGCGGGTGCGGCGGGTGGAGTCCCGCATCGCGCCGCCCGGCGGTGCGGCGGCGCCGTACTACACGTCCCCGTCCGAGGACTTCTCCCGCCCCGGGCGCACCTGGCTGCCGACGATGGGCCAGACCCGTTTCCCGGTGTACGACCTGGTGTCGACCTGGTACCACGAGGGCGTCCCCGGCCACCATCTGCAGCTCGCCCAGTGGACGCACGTCGCCGGGAACCTGTCCCGCTACCAGTCCTCGGTCGGCATGGTCAGCGCCAACGCCGAGGGCTGGGCGCTGTACGCGGAGCGCCTGATGGACGAGCTGGGCTTCCTCAAGGACGCCGAGGAGCGCATCGGCTACCTGGACGCGCAGATGATGCGGGCCCTGCGGGTCATCGTGGACATCGGCATGCACCTGGAGCTGGACATCCCGGCGGACTCGCCGTTCCACCCGGGTGAGCGCTGGACGCCGGAGCTGGCACAGGAGTTCTTCGGCGCGCACAGCAGCCGGCCGGCGGACTTCGTGGAGAGCGAGCTGACCCGCTATCTGACGATGCCGGGCCAGGCCATCGGCTACAAGCTGGGTGAGCGGGCGTGGCTCACCGGCCGGGAGAACGCCCGCGCGCGGCACGGTGACGCCTTCGACCTCAAGGCGTGGCACATGGCCGCCCTCTCCCAGGGCTCGCTGGGCCTGGACGACCTGGTCGAGGAGCTGTCCCGGCTGTGACCGGCCGCCGCGGGGGCGGCGTCAGCAGCCGCAGTCGTCGCCGTCCACCGGCGCGGTGAGCGGGTCGGCGGCGCGCTGCTCGCCGCCCTCCCAGGTCTCGTACGCGAACCCCTCGCGCACCCAGTACTCGAAGCCGCCGAGCATCTCCTTCACCTGGTAGCCGAGTTCGGCGAGGGCGAGCGCGGCGCGGGTCGCGCCGTTGCATCCGGGGCCCCAGCAGTACGTCACGACCGGCGTGTTCCTGTCGAGGAGCTGCTCGGCCTGCTCGGCGATCAGCGCGGTGGGCAGGTGGACCGCGCCGGGCACGTGGCCCTGGTCCCAGGAGGCGGTGGAGCGGGAGTCCAGGACCACGAAGCCGGGGTCGCCGCCGGCCGCGAGTGCGGCGGCGACGTCGGAGACGTCGGCGTGGAAGACGAGCGAGGCACGGAAGTAGGCGGCCGCCTCGGCGGGGGCGGCGGGCGCGACGCGCAGGACGGGATTGGCGGTCGTCGTGGTGGTCATGGGCCGGCCTTTCAGCGAAGGAGGTCGAGGCGACGGCAACGGTCGTCGATGTCCTGAAATCTACGGCTGGTCAATCATCTTCCTGAAGGGGCGTTCCCCGGTGTGCACCTTGTGCGACCGTCGATTCCCCTGCTATCCCTCGGGGATGACCGCGTTTTCCCCGGACGCCACCGACTGGCGCATCCTCGACGTCCTCCAGCGCGACGGGCGCGCCAGCTTCGCCGAGCTGGCCCGCGCCGTCTCCATGTCCGCGAGCGCGGTCACCGAGCGGGTGCGCCGGCTGGAGGAGGCCGGGGTGATCAAGGGGTACGCCGCGGTCGTGGACCCCGAGCGGCTGGGGCTCGGGATCCTGGCGTTCGTGCGCCTGCGCTATCCCAACGGCAACTACAAGCCGTTCCACGACCTGGTCACCGCGACGCCGGAGATCCTGGAGGCGCATCACGTGACGGGCGACGACTGTTTCGTCATCAAGGTCGCCGCCCGGTCCATGCAGCACCTGGAGGAGGTGTCGGGCCGGATCGGCGCACTCGGCTCGGTGACGACGAGCGTGGTGTACTCGTCGCCGCTCGCCCGCCGCGCGCTCGGCCGGTAGCCGCGCCCCTCCGCGCGCCCGGTCAGTGACCGCGCCGCCGCAGCACCGAGCCGGATCTGCCCTTGACCACCTCGAGCTGGGCGTGGATGCGGCGGCGCAGATCGGGGACATGGCTGACGATGCCGACGCTGCGGTCCCGCTCGCGCAGCGAGTCGAGCACGTCCAGGACCTCGTCCAGGGTCTGGTCGTCGAGGCTGCCGAAGCCCTCGTCGATGAAGAGGGTGTCCAGCCGCACTCCTCCCGCCTCGTCGGTGACGACGTCCGCGAGGCCGAGCGCGAGCGCGAGGGAGGCGAAGAAGGTCTCGCCGCCGGACAGGGTCGCGGTGTCGCGTTCGCGGCCGGTCCAGGCGTCGACCACGTGCAGGCCGAGACCGCTGCGGCCGCGCCCGGTGCGGTCGTCGGAGTGGACGAGGGTGTAGCGGCCGGACGACATGCGCCGCAGCCGTGCGGTCGCCGCGGCGGCGACCTGTTCCAGCCGGGCGGCGAGCACATAGGACTCCAGGCGCATCCGGCGTTCGTTGTCGGCGGAGGTGCCGGCCGCGAGGGCGGCCAGCCGGGCGACCCGGTCGTACTCCTCGCGCAGCGGGGCGAGCCGGCGCACGCCCTGCGCGGCGCGCGCGGAGAGGCGGTCCAGTTCGGTGCAGCGGCGGGCGGCGGCGTCGCACGCGGAGGCGGCGGCGCGCAGCCGTTCGGCGGCCGCGGCGGCGGCTCGCTCGGCGGTGGCGAGGTCGGCGGGCGGCCGACGGTCGGCGGCCGCGGCGTCGGTCTCGGCGAGCACCGCGCGGACGGCGGCTTCCTCGGCCTGCCAGGCGTCCAGGCGCCGTTGCAGCTCGCGGTGCTCGAGGTCGGTGAGCAGCGCCTCGGCGGCGGCCTGCGGGGTGTCGAACCCGGCGCGGAACGCCGCGTCCGCGAGTCGCGCGTCGGCGTCCTTGAGCCGCTGGGCGGCGTCCTCGGCGGCGCGTACGGCCTCGGCGGCGTCGGTGAGCAGGGCGGCCCGGCGCTCCAGCTGCGCGGCGCGCGCGGCGACGCTGCCCGCGGCGCCCCGGGCCTGCGCCAGCTCCTCCTCCAGCAGCGCCCGTTCCCGCTCCAGGCGCTCGCGGTGGCCGACACGGGCGGCGGCGCGCACGGCTGCCTCCTGCCGGTCGGCGCTGCGGCGCTCGCGTTCCTGCTCCGCCGCGCGCAGTTCCTCCTGGGCGGCGTGCAGCGCGGAGGCGTCCCGCCGGGCCGTGGCGAAGAGGCGCTCCACCTCGTCGGCCTCCCGGGCGAGCCGGTCGGCCGGGTCGTCGCCCGCCTCGGCGGTGGCGGCGGCCAGCGCCTCGCGTACGGCGGCCAGGTGCCGTTCGGCGTCGCCCTGCCGCTGCTGTGCCTGCTGGTAGGCGGCCAGCGCCGCCTCCTCGGCCTCCCGGTCGACGTGCCCGGCGTCCTTGCGGGCGGGCGCGGGGTGCTCGGTGGCGCCGCACACGGCGCAGGGCTCGCCGTCGGTGAGGCGGGCGGCGAGTTCGGCGGCGATGCCCTCGAGCCGCTGTTCCTTGACGTCGAGCCAGTGCTCCTTGGCCGCGAGCACGGCCTGCCCGGCCCGGCGGGCCAGGTCGGCCGCCGTCGCCGTCTCCTCGGTGAGCCGGTCGCGTTCGCGGGCGGCGCGCAGCCTGCGCCGGGCGGGCTCGCGCCGCTCGGCGAGCTGCTCGGCCCGGGTCGCGGCCTCCTGGGCGGCGTCGATACGGCTCTGCAGGCCGGCCCGGGTCTGCTGCCACCCGGCGAGCCACTGCTCGGCGTCGGCGAGGACGTCGTCGTCGGCGCGCTCCTGGCGGTCCAGCCCGGCGCGTTCGGCGAGGAGTGCGGCCAGGCGCTGTTCGGCGCGGCGGGCGGACTCCAGCCCGCCCAGTTCCTCGGCGGCCCGGCGCGCCGCGGCGGCGAGCCCGGCCGCCCCGGCGTCCGCGTACGTCTCGGGCAGCAGGGCACGCGCGTGTGTCTCCTGGCGGGCGCAGCGGTCGTGCTCGGCCTCGGCGTCGTCCCGCAGCTGCAGCGCCGGGGCCACTGCCTCCGCCTTGCGGGAGCGCTGCATGCGCGCCTGTGCCGCGTGGTAGGCCCCGGCCCGCTCCTCCAGCAGCCGGGCCCGCTCGCGGGCCTGGGTGAACCGGGCCTGGAGCCGGGCGAGTTCGCGCGTGTCCTCCAGTGCGCGGCCGGCGGCGGCCTGCGCGGACTCGGCGGCCGCCAGGCGGCAGCGGGCCACGGCGAGCTGCTCGCGGGCGGTGGAGCGGGCGACGGCGGCGGCGCTCAACACGGCGTCGGCCAGGCCCGGCTCGCCCGGCGTCAGCTCGGGCAGCTCCATGGCGTCGCCGGCGGCCTGCTGCATGCGGTGGGCGTCGGCGAGCAGCGCCGCGTCACCGTCGCGCACGCGCGCCTCGGTGGTACGGCGGCGCTCGGCGAGCCGTTTCTCGACGTCGGCGAAGCGCTGGGTGTCGAAGAGCCGGCCGAGCAGGCGGCCGCGGGCCTCGGCGTCGGCGCGCAGGAAGCGGGCGAAGTCGCCCTGGGGCAGCAGGACGACCTGGCAGAACTGCTCGCGGCTCATGCCGAGCAGCTGGGTGATCTCCTCGCCGATCTCCTGGTGGGAGCGGCTGAGGTCCTTCCAGGCGCCGGCCACGGAGTCGTACTCGCGCAGCCAGGTCTGCGCCTTGTCGACCGTGCTGCCCTTGCCGCGCAGCTTCGGGCGCTCCCACGGCGGCTGCCGGGTGATCTCCAGCCGCCGGCCCGCGACCGTCAGGTCGAGGGTGACCTCGGTGCGGGTGCGCGGGTCGGCGTGGTCGCTGCGCAGGGCCATGCCCTGGCGGGCCCCCGGCACGGAGCCGTACAGGGCGTAGCAGACGGCGTCGAGCACCGACGTCTTGCCGGCGCCCGTCGGGCCGTGCAGCAGGAAGAGACCGGCCGCGGAGAGGGCGTCGAAGTCGACGCTCTGTTTGCCGCCGAACGGCCCGAAGGCCGTGATGTCCAGCCGGTGCAGTCTCACCGGGCCCCCTCCCCCGCCATCGCCTCACACAAGCCCGCCGTCACCACGGGCCGGCCACCCGTCTCCGCGCGCCGGCCGCCCGTCGCGGCATGGGTTCCGGCCGTCACCGCACGCTCGCTCATCGTGCGGCCTCGCGCACCGTCGCGTCGGCGCGCGCGGTGTCGAACGCTTCGTGCAGGACGGCCTGTTCGTCGGCGTCCGGCCCCGCGCCGCGCACATGGGCGACGAAGTCCTCCGCGATCTGCTGGTCGCTGCGTCCGGCGAGCCGGCGGGCATAGGTCACCTGGTCCTCGGGCACCCGCTCGGGTGCGAAGACCAGGCTGAGGGTGTGCGGGAAGCGCTCGGTGAGCCGGGCCATGGGGTCGGCGGGGCGGACCGCGTCGGTCAGGGTGGCCTCGACCCACGCCTCCTCGTGCCGCTCGAGGCCGGGGTCGGCGAGCAGTTCCTCCAGGGTGCCGCGCAGCCGGGCGAGCGGGCGCGGCACCGGGCAGTCGATCCGCTCGGCGGTGAGCGCGCCACCCTCGCCGAGGTCGATCAGCCACATGCTCTTGCGATGGTCGGCCTCGGAGAAGGAGTACGCGAGCGGTGAGCCGGAGTAGCGCACCCGCTCGGTGATGGTCTGGCAGCCGTGCAGATGGCCGAGGGCCGTGTAGTCCACCCCGTCGAAGACGGCTGCGGGCACCGCGGCGACCCCGCCGACGGTGATGTCCCGCTCGCTGTCGCTGGCCTGGCCGCCGGTGACGAAGGCGTGCGCGAGGACGACGGAGCGGGTGCCGGGCGCGCGGCCGGCGAGGTCGGCGCGGACGCGGTCCATCGCGGCGGCGAGCACCGCCTCGTGACCCGCCTTCTCGACCCCGAACTCGTCCTTGACCAGGGCCGGTTCGAGGTACGGCAGCCCGTAGAGGGCGACGTCGCCGAACGCGTCGCGCAGCACCACCGGGACGGCGCAGCCCGCCGGGTCGGTGCGCAGGTGTATGCCGGCGCGGTCGATGAGTCCGGCGCCCACGCCGAGGCGGCGGCCGGAGTCGTGGTTGCCGGAGATCATCACCGTGGGCACGCCGAGACCGGCGAGCCGGTGCAGGGCGTCGTCGAACAGCTCGACCGCGGCGAGGGGCGGCACCGCGCGGTCGTACACGTCTCCCGACACGACCACCGCGTCGACGCCGCGCTCGCGCACGGTGGCGACCAGGTGACCGACGAAGGCGGCCTGGGCGTCGAGCATGTTCACCCGGTGGAACGCCCGGCCGAGATGCCAGTCGGAAGTGTGCAGCAGCCTCATGATCCCCGAGACTAACGGCCGGGTCTGACATCACGGGCGGTTACTCCCGTAACGGCCCGCCATGACCGTTCCCCAGCAGGCCAGTTACATCCTTTTTGCCCGAATTGTCAGGCGTCCCCGTACGCCTCCCCGCCCAGTTCGAACCCGGCTGTGCCCGCCGTCACGTCCGCCAGCCAGGCGCGGAAGGCGTCCACGTCCGCGTCCGGCAGAGCGATCTCGATCGTGACCTCCTCGCCGTAGCGCACGTCCCGCACCTCGCGGCCGGTGGCCCGCAGGTCGTTCTGCACCTTGCCGGCCCGCTGGTGGTCGACGGTCACGGTGGCCAGGCGGAACCGCCGGCGGGTGATCGTCCCCAGCGTGTCCAGGGCCTCGCCGACCGCGCCGCCGTAGGCGCGGATCAGTCCGCCGGCGCCCAGCTTGACGCCGCCGTAGTACCGGGTGACGACGGCGACGACATAGCGCATGTCGCGGCGCAGCAGCATCTGGAGCATCGGCACGCCCGCGGTCCCGCCGGGCTCCCCGTCGTCGCTCGCCTTCTGGGTGGAGGCGTCGGCTCCGATGACGTACGCCCAGCAGTTGTGGGTGGCGTCGGCGTGCTCCTTGCGGACCGCGGCGATGAAGGCCTGTGCCTCCTGCTCGGTGGCCGCCGGGGCCAGCGCACACAGAAAGCGGGAGCGGTTGACCTCGGTCTCGTGCACCCCGGCGCGGCCGATCGTGCGGTACTCGTCCTGCATCCGGCCAGCCTATGCGCACGGCGGGACGCGCTCGGCCGCGCTACTTCCCCGCGCCCCGGGGCACGGTCACCGAGGTGAGCAGGGCGATGCCCGGGGCGAGGCGGGACCAGTGGGGGCCGTGCCAGGTCAGGACGGCGATCGCCGAGGTGGGGAACTTCACCCGGACCCGCTCCAGGGTGTCGTCGACACAGTCCGCGGCCAGCGCCAGGACGAGGTCCTCGAGGCCCGGGTTGTGCCCGACGAGCAGCAGGGTCTCAACGTCGGGCGGGGTCTCGCGGGCGACCGCGAGCAGGTCGGCCGCGTCGGCCGCGTAGAGGCGTTCGTCGTGGCGCACCGGCGGTGGGGTGCCCCACTGGGTGGCCGCGAGCTCCCAGGTCTGCCGGGCGCGCAGCGCGGTGGAGCACACGGCGAGGTCCGGCAGCAGGTCCGCCTCGGCGAGCGCCCGGCCGGCGGCGGGGGCGTCGCGCCGGCCGCGCTTGCCGAGCGGGCGGGCGTGGTCGGGGACGCCTTCCGGCCACGCCGACTTCGCGTGCCGCAGGACGACCAGCCGGCGCAGCGGCCCGGCACCGGAGCGCGCGGCGGTCACCCCGGCCGCCGCGCGCTCACACCGCCCCCAGATCGCGGGCGAGGTCGAGGCCGAGCAGCCGGTCGGCGTAGACGTACGTCTCGAAGCGGGCGCCCTCCGGAAGCTCGGGCCCGGCCGCCTCCACCCGGCGCAGCACGTCCAGCACGGCGGGCATGTCCAGGTCGTCCTCCCACGCGGTGCGCAGGTCGCCGCGCACGTCCTCGGGGACGGGCCGCGAGGGGTGGCGCGCCCAGTCGGCGACGGCGCGGCGCCAGCGGGTGAGGGTGCCGCGGGCGGCGGCCAGGGTGTCCGGGTCCAGCCGGGCCGGCGCGGTGCGTGGCTCGGACAGCAGCGCGAGGCGTACAGCCGCGGGGTCGCCGTCGCTCCGCAGGCAGTCGGCGGGCAGGGCCGCCGGCGTCACGGGTCCGACGGCGAGCCGGACGCCGTCGGGTGCGTCACCGCCCTCCGCCACGACATGGATGACCTGGGCCTCGCCCAGGCCGGCCCCCACGTCGTGGCTGTCCTCCAGCGGTCTGATCCCCAGGGCCGACGCGCTCGCACGCAGCTCCGCCTGCCCGCCGCGGCCGGCCAGCAGCGCCCACACGGGCGTGCCGCCCAGTTCGAGGGCGCGCACGAGCAGGTCGGTGACGAGCAGGACCCGCAGGGACGCGGAGTCGTGCGCGGGCGCGTGCGCCTCGATGCGGGTCAGCCCGCGGCGCACGGGCGCGGCCTCGAGGGTCCTGCCGGTTCGGGCGTCGGTGATGCGCAGCACGCAGCGAGCCTAGGCCCGTCGCCGTCCGCGCGCAGGTGGAATCCCGGCCGCCCCTCGTCGGTTGTCGTTCGCAGAACCGTTTCCTTTCCCTTTCCGAGACCGAGGGAGGCCGCCGGTGCACGGCGACGAGGCAACCATCCGCACGATCCTCACCGAGCTGGGCGACACCTGGGCCGTCGTCGGCCTGTCCGCGAACCGCGACCGCGCCGCGTACGGCGTGGCGCAGGTGCTCCAGCGGTTCGGGAAGAGGATCGTGCCGGTGCACCCGAAGGCGGAGACGGTGCACGGCGAGCAGGGGTACGCCACGCTCGCGGACATCCCCTTCGACGTGGACGTCGTCGACGTCTTCGTCAACAGCGACCTGGCCGGGGGTGTCGCGGACGAGGCCGTCGCCAAGGGCGCCCGGGCGGTCTGGTTCCAGCTGGGGGTGATCGACGAGGCCGCCTACGCGCGCGTGAGCGACGCGGGCCTGGAGATGGTGATGGACCGCTGCCCCGCCATCGAGATCCCCAGGCTGCGCTGACCGTCGGGGCCCCCGCCATAATGACGGCGTGACCCCCGACTCCCCTGACATACAGCACGTTCCCGTCGTCGTCGTGGGCGCCGGACCCGCCGGCCTGACGGTCGCCAACCTCCTCGCGGCGGCGGGCGTGCGCTGCGTGGTGCTGGAGACCGAGACCCGGCAGTTCGTCGAACGGCGGCCCAGAGCGGGGGTCCTGGAGGAGTGGGCGGTCCGGGAGCTGGACAAGCGAGGCCTCGGCGAGAGGCTGCTGGGCGGTGCCCAGCGGCACACGGCGTGCGAGTTCCGCTTCGACGGCGGCCGCCACCGCTTCGCCTACGGTGAGCTGACCGGGCGTCATCACTGGGTGTATCCGCAGCCCATGCTGGTGAGTGACCTGTTGCGCGCCTACGCCGACGAGCGCGGCGGGGATGTCCGGTTCGCGGTGCGCGACGTCGCCGTCCACGACGTGGACTCCGACCGGCCGTCGGTGTCGTACACCTGTGGCGACACGGGTGAACGCCGGTTGCTGCGCTGCGACTTCGTCGCCGGGTGCGACGGGGCGCGCGGGGTGACGCGGGCGGCACTGGCGGGCGGCCGGGCCCGGGTGGCCCGGCACGACTACGGCATCGGCTGGCTGGCACTGCTCGCCGAGGCGCCGCCGTCCACGGACTGCGTGCTGTTCGGCGTCCACCCTGAGGGATTCGCCGGGCAGATGCCGCGCAGCCCGCGGATGACCCGCTACTACCTGCAGTGCCCGCCGGGCGACGACCCGGGGAACTGGTCGGACGCGCGCGTGTGGGACGCGTTGCGGCTGCGGCTGGCGGCCGAGGGGGCGCCGGAGCCGGTCGAGGGGCCGCTGATCGAGAAGCGCGTGCTGGACATGCACGACTATGTGGTGGAGCCGATGGCGTCCGGCCGGCTGTTCCTGGCCGGGGACGCCGCCCATCTCGTCGCGCCGATCGCCGCCAAGGGCATGAACCTCGCGCTGCACGACGCGTTCCTGCTCGGCGACGCGCTGGTCGCGCGGCTGATGAGGGGCGACGACAGCGGGCTCGCGGGCTACTCCGAGGCGTGTCTGCGCCGGGTGTGGGACTACCAGGAGTTCTCGCAGTGGCTGTCCGAGGTGTACCACGGAGCGGCGGCGGGCGACGCGTTCCGCGCGGGCACCTCGCTGGCCCGGCTGCGGCGTCTGTTCCGCTCGCCGGTGGCGGCCGCCGCGTTCGCGGAGCAGTACCTGGGCGGCGCGGAGCACTACTGAAGCGGCCCAGCGCCGCTCACCCCGCGGAGCGCTGCCGACTTCTGTGGCTCAGTCGTGCGGGGGCCGGTCGGTGAGCCGGTGGTCGGCGACGCTGAGCGCCTCGTCGACCAGGCGCCGCAGATGGCCGTCGCGCAGGGCGTAGATCACCCGGCGTCCCTCCTTGCGGGTGGTCACCAGTCCGGCCAGGCGCAGCCGGGCCAGATGCTGGCTGACCGCCGGGCGGGCGGCCCCGCACGCCTCGGTGAGCGTGGTGACGTCGGCCTCCTCGGTCGCCAGGGCGTGCAGCAGCGCCAGCCGGGTGCGGTCCCCGAGCAGCGCGAGCAACTCGGCCGCGAGCGCGAACTGTTCCTCGCCGGGGGTGCGCGGGTGCGCATCGTTCGCAGATGAGAGGTGCATGCGTGCGCTCATACGCACATAATGGCGCCGTGGACGGGGTACGTCCACCTCCGCACACCGGAAGGGGACAGGCGTGAGCGACCGGCACCACCACGAGCACCGGCCCGAGCGGCACGGCGAGCACCCCCACCACCACGGCCACGGCCACGGCGACAGCCACGAGGGGCACGCGGGCCACCCGCAGGCGGGGCACGCACCTCACCGGCACCCGGGCCCCGGCCTCCGCCACCGCCTCGCCCATCTCCTCACCCCCCACTCCCACGAGAGCGCCGACAAGGTGGACGCCGCCCTGGAGTCCTCCGCCCGCGGGATGCGCGCGCTGTGGGTCTCGCTGGCCGTGCTCGGGGTGACGGCGCTCGCGCAGGCGCTGGTGGTGGCGGTGTCCGGGTCGGTGGCGCTGCTCGGCGACACGGTGCACAACGCGGCGGACGCGCTGACGGCCGTACCGCTCGGGATCGCGTTCGTGCTGGGCCGCCGCGCCGCCACCCGGCGCTTCACCTACGGCTTCGGGCGCGCCGAGGATCTGGCCGGACTGGTGATCGTGCTGACCATCGCGGCGTCGGCGGCGTTCGCCGGGTGGGCGGCGCTCGGCAGACTGCTCGATCCGCGGCCCGTGTCCCATGTCGGTGCGGTGGCGGTGGCCGCCCTGGTCGGGTTCGCCGGTAACGAATGGGTGGCCCGGTACCGGATCCGGGTGGGACGGGAGATCGGCTCGGCCGCGCTGGTCGCCGACGGGCTGCACGCCCGCACGGACGGGTTCACGTCGCTGGCCGTACTGGCGGGTGCCGGGGGCTCGGCGCTGGGCTGGGACCTGGCCGACCCGCTCGTGGGACTGGCGATCACGGCCGCGATCGCACTGGTGCTGCGGGACGCGGGCCGCGAGGTGTTCCGGCGGATGCTGGACGCCGTCGACCCGGCCCTGGTGGACCGGGCGGAGGCGGCGCTCCGCACGGTGTCCGGCGTACGTGAGGTGGGCGAGTTGCGGCTGCGCTGGATCGGGCACCGGCTGCGGGCCGAGGTGGCGGTCGTGGTGGACGGCGAGGTGTCGGTGCGCCGGGCGCACGCGATCGCCGTGGACGCCGAACACGCGCTGCTGCACGCGGTGCCGCGGCTGACGGCGGCCCTGGTGCACGCGGATCCCGCGCCGGTGCCGGGCGAGGCGGACCCGCACCTGGCGCTGGCCCACCACGCCCGGGCCGCCTGACACCGGGGCGGTGGCGGCTCAGGCGACGTCCGGGCCGCCTGACACCGGGGCAGCGGCGGCTCAGGCGACGCCCAGCCCCTCCAGCACCACCGCGCCGGGCAGTTCGGCGAACGCCTTGCCCGGTACCAGCAGCTTGCCGCGCCGCCGCCCGCTGCCGACCAGCACGTACGGCAGGTCGACGACGGCCGCGTCCACCAGCAGCGGCCAGTCGGCGGGAAGTCCGACGGGCGTGATGCCCCCGTACTCCATGCCGGTCTCCCCGGTCGCCGTGTCCATGGACGCGAAGGACGCCTTGCGCACGCCGAGGTGGCGGCGGACGACGCCGTTGACGTCGACGCGGGTGGTGGACAGGACGAGACACGCGGCGAGCGTGGTCTCGCCGCCGCGCTTGCCGGCCACGACGACGCAGTTCGCGCTCTGCTCCAGCAGCTCACGGCCGTAGTGCTCGACGAAGACGGCGGTGTCGGCCCACTGCGGGTCGGTGTCGACGTGGACGATCTGCTCGGCGGGGACGCTGCCGCGCCAGTTCCGTACGGCGTCGGCGACGGGGCGGACCAGCTCGTCGAGGCAGTCGGGGGCGGGGGTGGCCTGGTCGAAGTGTCCGATGGGTGCCTGCATGACCGCACGCTAGCAAGTGGGGCGGCCGCGGCGCGGGGGCGTCTCAGCGCACGGGCGGCACCGAGACGGCCATGATCATCTCCATCGGCTCGTCGCCGTCGTTGCCGTAGGTGTGCGGGGTGTCGGCCTCGAAGGAGGCGCTGGCTCCGGCCGGAACGCGGTGGGCGACACCGTCCACGGTGAGGGTCAGTTCACCCGCGGTGACGTGTACCAGCTCGACCGTGCCGGCCGGGTGCGGGTCGGACGGGCTGGACTCGCCCGGCATCAGCCGCCAGTCCCACATCTCCAGCGGGCCGGGGGCCTCGGCACCGGCGAGGAGGCGGTTGTAGCTGCCCGCCTCGGTGTGCCACAGCCGTACGGCCTGCTCCTCGGGGACGATCCGCACCGTCGGGCCCTGCTCGTAGTCGAGCAGGGTGGTGATGCTGATGCCCAGCGCGTCGCCGATCTTGACGACCGTGCCGATGCTCGGGTTGGTGCGGGCCTGCTCGATCTGGATGAGCATGCCGCGGCTGACGCCGGCCCGTGCGGCGAGCGCGTCGAGGGTGAATCCGCGCTCGGTGCGCCAGCGCTTGACGTTGCGCGCCAGGGACTGGGTCAGCAGGTCGAGGTCCGACACATTCCGTCCAATATCCGAGAAGTCAAATATTCTGAATGACAGAGTTCACTGCGCTGAACTACGGTGGGTTGCACCCGATCGTTCACCGAACTGTACTGCGAGGCGTCCCGTGACAGCATTCTTCGCCCTGGCCACCAGCCTCCTGTGGGGCCTGGCCGACTTCGGCGGCGGCGTGCTGACGCGACGCGCACCCGCCCTGACCGTGGTGGTGGTCTCGCAGACCGTCGCGGCAGCCGTTCTCGGTGCGATCGTGGTCGCCACGGGCGGCTGGAGCGAGGCCGGACCGCGGCTCTGGTTCGCCTTCGCGGCCGGGCTGGTGGGTCCGGTGGCCATGATCTGCTTCTACCAGGCGCTCGCCCGCGGCCCGATGGGCGTCGTCTCCCCGCTCGCGTCGCTGAGCGTTGCCGTGCCGATCGGCGTCGGGCTGGCACTCGGCGAGCGGCCCGGTTGGATGCAGGCGGCGGGTGCCGCCGTCGCCGTCGCCGGTGTCGTCCTGGCGGGCGGACCCCAGCGCAAGGGGGCACCGGTGCAGCGGCAGACCATCGTGCTGACGCTGGTCGCGGCGCTCGGCTTCGGCGCGGTGTTCGCGCTGATCGCGGAGGCGTCGACCACCGTCACCGGTCTGTTCCTCGCGCTGTTCGTCCAGCGGCTGACCAACGTCGCCGCGGGCGGCGCCGCGCTGTACGTCTCGGTCAAGCGGGGCGCGCCCGCGCTGCCCGAGGGCCGCTTTCCGTGGGGTGCGCTGCCTGCGCTGGCCTTCGTCGGACTGGCGGACGTCTCCGCCAACGGAACCTACTCGGTCGCCGCCCAGCACGGCCCGGTCACCGTGGCCGCGGTGCTCGCCTCGCTCTACCCGGTGGTGACCGCGCTCGCCGCCCGCGGCTTCCTGCGCGAACGCCTGCGGGGCATACAGACGGCGGGAGCGGGACTCGCACTGCTGGGCACGCTGCTGCTGGCGACGGGCTGAACCCGTCGCCACGACGTCGGACACCCGTCACCGGCAGGCCGCGCGCACCGGCGCGGGCATCCGCAACCCGCAGGGCGCCTGCTCCGGCGCGGGCACCAGCAGGCCGCCCGCGGGCCGTCCGCGATCAGCGGGCCGCCCGCGGCTCAGGCATCCGCAGGGCGCCCGCGCTCAGGCGTCCGTCTCCAGACGCGCCAGGCCCGCCGCCTCTTCCTCGTCCAGTTCGGCGAGGCGCGCCGCCGTCTCCTCGTCCATGCCGGACAGTGCGCGTAGCTGCTCCGGCGTGACCCCCTCCGGTATGGGCACCGGGGCCGGAGTGCGCAGCGGCGGCTGCCAGCCGTCCTCGGGCGTCCAGCGGCGTACGACCCGGGCGGGCGCGCCCGCCACCACCGCGTGGTCGGGGACCGTGCCGCGGACCACGGCGCCCGCCGCGACCACGACGTTGCGGCCGATCCGTGCGCCCGGGAGGATCACCGCGCCGGTGCCGATCCAGCAGCCCGGTCCGATCTGCACCGGCTCCATCCGCGGCCACTGCCGTCCGATGGGCTCGTGCGGGTCGTCGTAGGAGTGGTTCGTGGACGTCACGTACACATACGGCCCGAAGTAGCAGTCGCTGCCGATCGTGACGGTGGTGTCGGCGATGACGTGGCTGCCGCGGCCCAGCACCACGCCGTCACCGAGGCGCAGGATCGGTTCGGGGCCGAGGTCGAGGTCGGGCATCAGACCGGCGGTGAGGGTGACCTGCTCACCGATGATGCAGTGGGAGCCCAGATGGATCCACGGCTCACCGAAGACCGTACCCAGGGGGAAGGCCAGCCTGGTACCTGTTCCCATCGCGCCGAAGCGGAAGCGCCCGGGGTGCTCCGCCGTCACCGAGCCGGTGCGCTGGACCCAGGCCCAGCCGGCGTGGACGGCGCGCTGCGCGACGCGGCGCCGCCAGGACGAGAACGTGTTCTTGCGCATAAGCACCCGCTCACCGTAAACCTCGCGCCGGGCGCCCCTCACGTCCATGCCCTGTGATCTTCACCCCACCGGGTGGCGTACGGTGCTCCCGGACGACGATCGAGGAGGCACCCATGACGCACCAGGCGTTGATCACCGGCATCGGCGGCAAGGAACCGAAGGTCGCGGACGAGGCGTTCGTGGCGCCGACGGCCTCGGTGATCGGCGACGTCACGCTGCGGGCGGGGGCGAGCGTCTGGTACGGCGCGGTGCTGCGGGGCGACGTCGAGCGGATCAGCGTCGGCGCGCAGAGCAACATCCAGGACAACTGCACCCTGCACGCCGATCCCGGTTTCCCGGTCACGATCGGCGAGCGCGTCTCGGTGGGCCACAACGCCGTCGTGCACGGCGCGACCGTCGAGGACGACTGCCTGATCGGCATGGGCGCGACGGTCCTGAACGGCGCGGTGATCGGCGCCGGCTCGCTGGTCGCGGCGCAGGCTCTGGTACCGCAGGGGATGGTCGTACCGCCGGGGTCCCTGGTGGCCGGCGTCCCGGCGAAGGTGCGGCGGGAGCTGAGCGAGGAGGAGCGGCAGGGAGTGACGCTCAACGGAACGATGTACGCCGAGCTGGCGAGGGCGCACGGGGACGTGCACGGCTAGGGCGGGACATCCGGGGGCGCGGGGAACCGCGCGAGAGCCACAGGCGGCCCTGGGCCGGCGTCAGTCGACCGTGACCACGGCCTTCTCCGCCTCGGCGTCCCGCGCGGCGACCCGCGCCTTGCGCTTGAGGATCAGCATCGAGGCCAGGCCGATCAGTACCGCGAGGACGAGGCCCAGCCAGGAGAACTTCTTCAGCCAGGACTCGGCGACGACACCGACGTAGTAGATGACGGCGGTCGTGCCGCCCGCCCAGACGACCCCGCCGAGGAAGTTCGCCGTGAGGAACTTCCAGTACGGCATGTGCAGCACACCCGCGAGCGGCCCGGCGAAGATGCGCAGCAGGGCCACGAAGCGGCCGAAGAAGACCGCCCACATGCCCCACTTCTCGAAGGACCGCTCGGCGGTCGCGATGTGGCCCTCGCTGAAGTGCTTCGGGAATTTCTTCCCGAGCCAGGCCAGCAGCGGGCGTCCGCCCTTGCGGCCGATCGCGTAGCCGATGGAGTCGCCGATCACGGCTCCGGCGCTGGCGCATGCGCCGAGCACGACGGGGTTGATGCCGCCGCTCTGCGAGGACAGCAGCGCCGCCGAGACGAGGACGATCTCGCCGGGCAGCGGGATGCCCAGACTCTCGAGGCCGATGACGAGGGCCACCATCGCATAGACGGCGCCGGCCGGTACCGTGTCGAGCCATTCCTGGACGTGCACTGCCGGTCCCTCCCGTTTCCGCTGCCCTGCCTGTCCCCGTGCGCGCCGCGAAGGCGCACGTCGGGAAGCCTACCGGGTCGGCGGGCGACGGCGTCGAGCCGTGGGATCGCGCCCGCGGCACCGGGCGGGCACCGGCGCTCTCACCCGCTGACCACCGCGCTGGTGCGCAGCCGCAGGTCACGCGACGAGGCGCCGATCCACACCGTGCGGCGGCCGGTGCCGAGCACCCAGTCGTGGCGGGCGGTGTCCCAGCACGACAGGGTGCGCGGGGCGACGCGCACGGTGACCCGGCGCCGCTCCCCCGGCGCCAGGGTGAGCCGCCGGTAGCCGCCCAGCAGCCGCACCGGCTGGTCGAGCGACAGGTCCCGGGACGGTCCGACGTAGACCTGCGGCACGTCGATCCCGCTGCGCCGGCCGGTGTTGCGGACGGTGAAGACCACCTCGAGACCGTCGCCGGTCCAGCGCGCGGCCGGATCGCCGTAGACGAAGGACGTGTACGACAGTCCGTGGCCGAAGGGGAAGAGCGGGCGCACGCCCGCGGCGTCGTACCAGCGGTAGCCGGCGTGGACGCCCTCGGAGTACTCCTCGACGCCGTCCGCGCCCGGGTAGCGGCGGGGGTCGCCGGCGACGGGATGGTGGTCGTCGTCGACCGGGAAGGACTGGGTGAGCCGGCCGCCGGGGTCGCAGTCGCCGAAGAGGACGGCGGCGGTGGCGGCCGCGCCCTCCTGGCCGGGGTAGTACATCTGGAGCACCGCGCCGGTGCGCTCCAGCCAGGGCATCGCGGTGGCGGCGGAGGTGTTCAGGACGACGGTGGTGCGCGGGTTGGCCGCGGTCACGGCCTCGATCAGCCGGTCCTGGTGGCCGGGCAGGGCGATGGTGGTCCGGTCCTGGCCCTCGGTGGCGTCCTCGTAGGCGAACAGGACGACCTGGTGGGCGGCGCGCGCGGCCCGTTCCGCCTCGGCGACGTCCGCGGCCCGGGTGGCGCCGGTGCTGTGCCGCAGCCGGAACCGCAGGCCGGCCGTTCCGCCCTGTGCGGTGATGCGCAGCCGGTGGGCGCCGGCGGTGAGGCGGAGGGTCGCGCGGCGTACGGCGAGGCCGTCGGGGGCGGTGCCGAGCAGCCCGCCCACGAAGGCCTCACCCCAGCCGGACGCGATCGGGAACAGTTCGGCGCCGTCGAGCCGCACCTTCGGCCGGCCGGTGGGGGGCCCGGAGAAGTGGAGCACGAAGGTCCACTCGTCGTCCTCGGCGACGCTCAGGGTCCCGTCGTACGTCCAGGCCTTCCCGGCGTCGACCTGTGTGCCCTCGGTGGTGAAGCCGGGGGTGAGCGCGTGTGCCGGGAGCGGCTTGCCGAACACGTCCTCGCCGAGGGCGTACGTGACCTCCCCGGCGGCCCGGGACCGCAGGGCGGCCAGCGGGCTGTCGGCATGGTCGGGGGCGACGTGGGCGCTGCCACCGCCGCTGACGAAGGGCAGGGCGCCGGTCGGGCCGATCACCGCGACGCTGCCGGCGGCGAGCGGGAGGGTGCCGTGCGGGTTGTGCAGCAGGGTGGCCCCGGCCTTGGCGACCTCCAGGGCGACGGCGGCGCCCGCCGGGGCGTCCCGCTCGGGGCGGGGCGGCGCGCTGCCGTCGAGCAGCCCGAAGCGGTCCATGACGGCCAGGACCCGGCGTACGGCGCGGTCGACGTACGTCTCGGAGACCCGGCCGTCGCGGACCGCCGTCCGCAGCGCCGCACCGAAGTACGCGCCGTTCGGCATCTCCATGTCGAGCCCCGCGGTGAGGGCCTTCTCCGTGCTGTGCGCGGCGTACCAGTCCGTCATCACCCAGCCGTCGAAGCCCCACCGCTCGCGCAGGATGTCGGTGAGCAGGGTCTTGTTCTCGCAGGCCCAGGTCCCGTCGACCTTGTTGTAGGCGCCCATCACGGCTCCGGCGCCGGCCCGTACGGCGGCTTCGAAGCCCCGCAGCTCGACCTCGTGCAGGGTGCGTTCGTCGACGCGTACGTCGACGGACATGCGGTCCTTCTCCTGGTTGTTCAGCGCGAGGTGCTTGACCGTCGCGATGAGCCCCTCGCGCTGGATGCCCTCGATCTCGGCGGCGACGAGGTCGGAGGCGAGCAGCGGGTCCTCGCTGAACGTCTCGAAGTTGCGCCCGGCGTACGGGGTGCGGATGAGGTTGACCATCGGGGAGAGCAGGACGTCCTGGCCGAGGGCGCGGCCCTCGCGGCCGATGACCCGGCCGTAGCGGCGGGCCAGCTCGGGGTCGAAGGCGGAGGCCAGGAGGACGGGGGCGGGCAGCGCGGTGGCGTGCCGGGTGACGCGGACCCCGGCCGGGCCGTCGGCCAGGCGCAGCGGCGGGATGCCGAGGCGGGGGACGCCGGGGACGTAGCCGGCCTCGCCGAGGGTGTCGGGGTCGGTGGCGCCGTGCAGCAGGCTGATCTTCTCGTCGAGGGTGAGCGCGCCCAGGAGGTGGTCGACGCGGCGGCCGTGGGTGCGGGCGCCGGATCTGTTCCGCGCGGCGGCGCGGGGGGCGAGGGAGAGGGATCCGGCGGCCGCGGCGACGACCGCGATCGTGCCGCTCAGCAGGGTCAGGGCGGACCGCCGGGGGACCGTGTCGGACATGGGCCGTCGCTCCTTCGGTGCACGGGCACGACGAGGGCGTCCGGTACGCATGGTGACGAACCGTCAGAAATGCCGTGCGCGTCGGCAACGTACGGCTCGGGATGGACCGAGTCAACGAGGCGAGGCGGGTCGACGCCGGATGGCGACGGCGGGGCGGGGAGGGAAGGAGGGGCGGGGGCCGCCGGACGGGTGGCCCCCGCGAGGGGTGGTCGGGTCAGGGCGCCGGTGTGAGAGGGAGCGGGGCGGTCGCTGCGGCCGCCGACGTGAGGCGCGGGGCGGCGGCGGTGACGGACACGACGGTGGTCACACCGGAGAGGGCGGAGGCCACCGCGGCGACGGGGGCGGGCGGCCGGCCGAGCGTGACCGGCGAGGGCACGCCCGGTGAGGGGCCGGCGCAGCAGCCGACCGGGGCGAACCGTGGCGTGGCCGGGCGGGCGCCGGGGACGTAGAAGGGCAGCGGCCGGTCGGCCGTCCCGCCGGTCCCGCCGGGCTCACCCGGCTCACCCGGCTCGGCCGGCTCGGCCGGTGCGCCGGGCGGGACGGCACCGTCGCCGTCCGACCGCGGCCGCCGCGGGCCGTCCGCGGTCCCGGTGTCGAACACCCATCGCCCGCGCGCCGACGCGTCCCGTGGCGCGACGGTGACCGTGGTCGCGAAGCCCTCCGGGGAGGCGAGGCCGAGTCCGGTCCGTCCGCGCAGGAGCAACTCGCCGCGGACGGTGAGGTCGTACACGGTCGCTTCGGCGCAGTCGGTGAGGGTGACGCGGCCGTCGGACGGGTCGGCGCGGAGGCAGAGGGCGGGGTCGGCGGTGCTGCGCAACCGGCCGTCGGCGCCGTACGTCCAGCGCTGGGAGGCGGCCGGCGAGCAGTCGGCGAGCTCGGCGGCAGCCTGCGGCCGCACCCGGCCGGCGTCGGCGTCGAGACAGCGGCCGGTGGCGGCGCTGCGCAGCCGGCCCTTCAGGAGCGGGGCCGGGAGCGGGCGCGCGGCGGAGGGCGAACCGGGTGCCGGCGGGGTGGCCACGGGCCCGAGCGTGCGGCTTGAGGCCCCGGTCCCGGCGGCGGGCGGACCCCATGTACGCACGGACCGGCGGCCGGGTCCGGAACCGGGGACAGCGTTGTCGGCGGAGCGGCTCTGCATGGCGAGCACCGTGGCGAGCAGGGCCAGGGCGGCCAGTCCGACGCCGGCCACCACGGCCGTGGTGCGCCGCGCGGAGGCGGCGGGACGGCCGGGCGGCGGTGCCCCGCGGTGCCGCCCGCCGGGACGGGCGTGCACGGCACCGGTGCTCGTGCCGCGCCCCGGCCGGGAGTCGAGGTAGCGCCGGGCGCCCCAGCCGAGCACGGTCTCGGCGAGCAGGACGTCGAGCGCGCCGTCGAAGTGGCTGAGCTGTTCGGCGGCGTGACGGCAGTAGCGGCACTCCGCGAGATGCCGGCGGACGTCCGGCAGCAGTTGTCCGCCGCGGCGCAGCGGGACGTCGAGGAGGCGGGTGTGGAAGCGGCACTCGTCGGTGGGGGCGAGTTCGCGGTGGGCGCGGACGCAGCCGGCGCGGAATTGTTCCCTGGCCTGTTCCAGAGAGGCGGCGGCGGTGGCGGGGTACACGGCCAGCAGACCGGCGGGTATGGATATCGGTTCGGCCTCGACCTCGGTGTGCCACAAGAGGCATTGGGCGGCGCCGGGAAGGGCGCGGAATGCGCGTTCGGCGAGTTGTCGCTTTTCCGGGGTTCCGCCTCCGGTCGCACGCAGACCGCGACCACCGGTGGTTTTGCGCAATTCCGGCAGGAGTACGGAAATACCGTGGTCCGCGGCCCAGGCGCGGACGGTGTCGCGCACGGCGACGAGGACGAGGGGGCGCAGGGCGCCGCCGGCCCCGCCGACGGCGAGCCGGTCGAGCACCTGATGGACCGCCGCGGTGGCCACGAGCTGGGCGGTTTCGCCGGGCGAGGCGAGGCAGACGGCGGCGTAGTCGCGGGCGGCGGACCAGTGCCGGGCGAGCAGCAGGGCGACGGCGCGGCCGTGCCCGTCCGGAGTGGCCAACCGGGCGACGAGGGCGCGGTCCGACTCTCCGGGCGTCCCTCCCGGGCGGGGCGGATATGGGGGGCGTGGGGGGTGTGGGGACTGCACGGAACCAATTCCTTCCGAGCTGAAGGGTGGCACTGCGTTCCCGCGGGGGGGCTCACTTTCGCACAGGCGACTCAGGGGAAACAAGCAGTTCGCATGACGTCCCCTCAGAAGACAGCGATTCGTTATCGGTTACCGCCGGTATCACTTTCCGAATTCGCCTGCGATGGGCGGCAAAGGCCTCGAACGACGGCCGGCGGGCCACCGGCGGGGCGCCGTCCGGGCGTTGGCCGGCCGCCGGTCGGGCACGACAAAGGCCGAGGCCCCGCACCAACGCGGGGCCTCGGCCGCAGTCCGGGAAACGCCCGTTCAGCCGTTGGGCCGCAGCGTCCACACGACGGTCATCTCCCCGGTGACGGCTCCGTCCTCGCGCCGGATCTCGATGGCGACCGGGAACTCGGGGCGCTGCCCCGCGTCCAGCTCCGCGACGACCTCGGCGGCCGGCCGGCCCAGCGTCGCGGTCGCGGTGACGGCACCCATGGCCAGCTTCTTGTAGGCGATCTCGGCCCGCACGGCCAACGGCACGGCCCGCGCGAGCTGCTCCCCGAACGCGGCGAGCACGATCGCCCCGCTGGCCGACTCCCCGAGCGTGAACATCGCACCGGCGTGCGGCCCGCCCACGTGGTTGTGGAACTCCCCCTGATCCGGCAGGGCCACCACCGCCCGCTCCGCAGTGGTCTCGACGAACTCGAGCTTCAAGGTCCGGGCCATCGGCACGGTGGCGGCGAGCATCTCGCCGATCGACATCTGATCTGCGCTCATGGCGACATGTTACCCATGAGTAGCCTTCGGGGCCAGGCATCCGGCCCGGCAACTCGGTCTCCCCCGGTCGTCCCCCGGCGACGGTTTTCGGTACGTCCCTGACAAGGCCCGGTGACCGATTCGTGTCCGGGGCGGCACTAGGGTGGGGCGCCATGTGGCCAGGACAGCAGCAGCCGCCCGGGGGCGAGCCGAACCCGAACGCGCAGAACAACCCGTATCAGCAGCCGAGTCAGCCGGGGTACCAGCAGCCGAATCCGTATCAGCAGGCCGGTTACCAGCAGCCCAACCCCTATGCGCAGCAGCAGTGGGGGACGCCCACGCCGGCCGGTGTTCCGCAGCCGGTGACGCCGCCGCCCGGGAACCTCGGCGGCGGCAACGGCGGTGGCGGGAACCGGACCAAGCTCGTCGCGATCATCGCGGCCGGCGCGGTGGTGCTGACGGCCGCCGTCACCGGGTTCCTCGTGCTCGGCGGTGACGAGGACGACACGGCGAAGGGCGGCTCGGACAAGCCCACGACCGCGCAGTCGGTGTCCCCGTCGCCGACGCCGTCGACGCAGCCGCCGGCGTCCGGCGGGGGCGACAACCCGCGGGGCGGCGAGGCCGAGAAGGCGACCGTCCCGGGGTGGAAGGTCGTCGTGAACCCCAAGTACGGCACGGCCTTCGACGTACCCGCGGACTGGCACGTGGAGGACCCCGGCACCTTCATGGGCTTCGAGGACACGCAGAAGGGCGACGGCTCGCCGTACATCGGGTTCTCCGCGCCCGCCGTCCTCAAGCCGGACTGGTGCGTGTCCGACGACGACAAGGACGGCCGCAAGGATTCGACGAAGCTCGCGGCCACCGGCACCAAGGGCGAGAACGGCGCCAAGGACACCGCGAGCGTCGCCCGCGGTGACGCGGCCGCGTTCGCGTTCGGCGGCTACACCGACCAGAACGAGAAGACCTCCCGCAAGTACCTGAAGATCGGCCAGGCCAAGCCGTACAAGACGAAGTCCGGTGTGCAGGGCAGCGTGGCCGTCTCCTACACGCAGGGCGTGCCCAAGCACGGCACGTGCGACAGCGACGGCAAGGC
Organism: Streptomyces sp. NPDC028635; assembly: GCF_040637635.1. NCBI lineage: Bacteria > Bacillati > Actinomycetota > Actinomycetes > Kitasatosporales > Streptomycetaceae > Streptomyces > Streptomyces sp. NPDC028635. The sequence goes on from NZ_JBEZWX010000006.1 coordinate 219,620, forward strand.
GATCACGTTCGCGTTCAAGAACTCCGCGGGCAATTTCGTCTCCTGGAGCATGTACGCCGCCAAGGGCGTCAAGGGCGAGCTGCCGGACGCCACCATCCAGCAGATCCTCAGCACCGTGCGCCTGCACGGCGATCCGATCGCGAGCTGACCCGATCGCGAGCTGACCCGATCGCGAGCTGACCGGCGCGTTCCCCGCCCGCCCCGCGGCGGGCGGGGACGCCCGGCGGCGACTTGGCGTGCGCGGAGCCGGTGGGTCATAGTCACCCGGTGACCACCCCCTCCGACACCCCCCGTCCCCCGCGCCGGCCCGTGTGGGCCGGGCGGAACTACCGGCTGCTGACCGCTGCCGCCTTCCTCACCAACGGCGGCAGTCAGGCCGCTCTCATCGCCTCCGCGTTCGCCGTGCTCGGCGCGGGCGGGGACGGGGGTGACGTGGGTCTGGTGGCGGCCGCCCGGACCGTGCCGCTGGTGGTGTTCCTGCTGATCGGCGGTGCGGTGGCGGACCGGCTGCCGCGGCACCGGGTGATGGTCGCCGCCAACGCCGTGAACTGCGTCTCCCAGGGCGCCTTCGCCGTCCTCGTACTGACCGGCGAGCCCCGGCTGTGGCAGATGATGCTGCTGACCGCGCTCGGCGGCGCCGGGCAGGCGTTCTTCAGCCCGGCCGCCGAGGGCATGCTGATGTCCTCCGTGGAGGGTGAGCACGCGGGGCGCGCGTTCGCCGTGTTCCGGATGGCGATGCAGGGCGCGGCCCTGGGCGGCGCGGCGGCGGGCGGCGCGCTGGTCGCCGCCGTCGGCCCGGGCTGGGTCCTCGCCGCCGACGCGGCCGCCTTCGCCCTCGCCGGTGCCCTGCGCTCCTTCCTCGACGTGCGCCACATCCCGCCGCGCGCTCCGGGCGGCGGCATCGTCGCCGATCTGCGGGAGGGCTGGCGGGAGTTCGCCGGCCGGCCCTGGCTGTGGGGCGTCGTCGCGCAGTTCTCGGTCGCCAACGCCGTCGTCGGCGCCGCCGACGCGGTCTACGGTCCCCTCGTCGCCCGCGACCACCTCGGCGGGCCGGGCCCCTGGGGCGTGGCGCTCGGCTTCTTCGGCGCCGGCACGGTCGCCGGCGCGCTGCTGATGACCCGGTGGAGGCCGCGCCGGCTGCTGCTCGCCGGCACCCTGTGCGTCTTCCCGCTGGCCCTGCCCTCGGCCGCCCTCGCCGTACCGGTGCCGCTGGGCGTTCTGTGCGCGGTGATGTTCGCCACCGGGATCGCCCTGGAGGTCTTCGGCGTGTCGTGGATGACGGCGCTGCACCAGGAGATCCCGGAGGAGAAGCTGTCGCGGGTGTCGGCCTACGACTGGTTCGGGTCCATCGCGCTGGTCCCCCTCGCCATGGCCCTGGCGGGCCCCGCGGAGAGCGCGTTCGGGCGGACCGCGGCCCTGTGGGGGTGCGCGGCCCTGGTCGTGGCGGTCACCGCGGCCGTGCTCGGCGTCAAGGACGTACGCACCCTGCGCCGTCGCGGCAGGCCCGTGACGGTGAGCACCGCCTCAGCCGATGCCGAAAGCCCCGTCGGGCGGGAGGGGTGAGGGCACCGCGTCCTCGTCCGTGACCGGGCGGGCGTCGCCGGTGAAGTCGCGCAGCGCCCGCCCGTGCTCCACCCGCGCCGGGAAGGCGTCCGCTGCGGCCCGCCGGGCCAGCGCGGCCGTGTCGAGGGAGTGGTGCGCGGCGACGAGGATCGCGTTGCCGAAGCGGCGTCCGCGCAGCACGCCCGGCTCGGCGATCAGTGCCGTCTCCTCGAAGAGTGCGCCCAAAGTGGCCAGTTGGGAGCGCAGGAAGGGGAAGGGCGCCGCGTCGGCCAGATTGGCGACGTAGACGCCGTCCGCGCGCAGCACCCGCTCGGCCTCGCGGGCGTAGGCCACAGTCGTCAGGTGCGCGGGGATGCGCGAGCCGCCGAAGACGTCGGCGACGAGCACGTCGGCGCTGTCCGGGGGCGCCGCCTCCAGCCAGGCCCGCGCGTCCGCCGTGTGCAGCGCGACGCCCGAACCGGCCGGCAACGGCAGGTGCTCCACGACCAGCTCCAGCAGCCCCCGGTCGGCCTCGACGACGTCCTGCCGGGAGCCGGGCCGGGTCGCGGCGACGTACCGCGGCAGGGTGAGCGCGCCGCCGCCGAGGTGCAGCACGTCCATCGGACGCCCCGGCTCCGCGACGGTGTCCAGCACGTGCCCGAGCCGCCGCGCGTACTCGAACTCCAGGTGGGCGGGGTCGTCGAGGTCGACGTACGACTGGGGCGCGCCGTCGACCGTGAGCAGCCAGGCCCGCTCACGGTCGACGTCGGGCATCAGCTTGGCGGTCCCGTGGTCGGTGGTCCGGGTGACGGGTATGGCATCGCTCACGACACCATTGTCACCTCGGCCGCCACCGCATCCGTCACCTCCGGCCGCCACGTCACCCCCTCGCCTCCGCCGTCACCTCACGCCTCACCCCGGCCGGCGCCTCCGCCGTCACCTCACGCCCCACCCCGGCGGGCACCTCAGCCGGCACTTCAGCCGACCGAGGTCACCGTCCCCGCGCCCACCGTGCGGCCACCCTCACGGACGGCGAACCCGAGCCCCGGCTCCAGCGGCACCTCGCGCCCCAGCTCCACGGTCACCTCGACCGTCTCCCCGGGCCGCGCGAGTGCCGCCTCGCCGAGGTCGAGGCAGCCGACGACATCGGCGGTACGGACGTAGAACTGCGGCCGGTACCCGGTGGTGACCGGCGTCGCACGGCCGCCCTCACGCGTCGAGAGCACGTACAGCCGTGCCGTGAACCGCCGGCTCGGGGCGACGCTGCCCGGCGCGGCGACCACGTGCCCGCGCCGCACGGCGTCCCGGGGCACCCCGCGCAGCAGCAGCGCCACGTTGTCCCCGGCCTGCGCCTCCTCCATCGGCTTGCCGAAGGTCTCCAGGCCGGTCACGACCGTGTCGACACCCGCGCCGAGGACCTCGACCGGGTCGCCGACCCGCACCGTGCCGCGCTCGACGGCGCCGGTGACGACGGTCCCGCGGCCGGTGATGGTGAGCACGTTCTCCACCGGCAGCAGGAACGGCGCGTCCAGATACCGCTCCGGGACGGGCACATAGGTGTCCACCGCGTCGAGCAGCGCCTCGACGGACGCCGTCCAGCGCGGGTCGCCTTGGAGCGCCTTCAGCCCGGAGACCCGTACGACGGGCGCGGCGTCGCCGCCGTAGCCGTGCGCGGTGAGCAGGTCGCGGACCTCCAGCTCGACCAGGTCGGTCAGCTCCTCGTCGCCGGCGTCGGCCTTGTTGAGCGCGACCACGATGTGGTTCACGCCGACCTGACGGGCCAGCAGCACGTGTTCGGCGGTCTGCGGCATGATTCCGTCGAGCGCGGAGACGACGAGGATCGCCCCGTCGAGCTGGGCGGCGCCGGTGACCATGTTCTTGACGTAGTCGGCGTGACCCGGCATGTCCACGTGGGCGTAGTGGCGGGTGTCGGTCTCGTACTCGACGTGCGCGATGTTGATGGTGATGCCGCGCTCGGCCTCCTCCGGGGCCCGGTCGATGCGGTCGAACGGCACGAAGGTGCCGGTGCCGCGCTCGGCCAGCACCTTGGTGATGGCGGCGGTCAGCGTCGTCTTGCCGTGGTCGACATGGCCCATGGTGCCGATGTTGAGATGCGGTTTGGTGCGCGTGTAAGCCGTCTTGGGCATGGCGGTACCTCGAAGCCTCGTAGGAGGGAAGGGAACCCCGGAGAACCGCCGACCCTCCCCCTGCGGGGTCCGCGGGACGATCCGGGGAGGGTCAGCTTCGGGCGCCGTCGACAGCGGCCAGGAGGACGGGAACGGCAGCCTTCGGCGCATCCGCGAGCGCGGATGCCGCGAGAGGGAAGGCGTACCGGAACATGGCGTCGATCATCGCCGGGCCACGGCCCGCCGTCGAACGATTTATCGCCGTACGGTGGGTGCCGGGAGGTCCTCGCGACGTGTTCCGACGACGGTTCAGGCGCCGGTGTTCTTCAGCGCCTCACGCACCGTCAGCGCCGCGAACCGGTCCCGCTCGCGGGCGAGGAAGTCGCGCACGGCGTCGGGGTCGGTCCTGGCGTACTCGCGCAGGGCCCAGCCGATGGCCTTGCGGATGAAGAAGTCGGGGTGGCCGCTGCGCCGGAGGCAGTAGGCGAACAGCCGCTCGGAGTCGGTGTCCTGCCGGAACCGCAGCTGGTGCAGCAGCGCGGCGCGGGCCGGCCACAGGTCGTCGTCGGCGATCCAGACGTCCATCGTGGCCGCGAGGGCCGGGTCGGCCGCGACGAGCGGGCCGACGACATGGACGGCGAGCAGGTCGACGGTGTCCCACCAGGGAACGGTGGTGATCAGCCGCCGGACCACCGGCAGGAAGGCGGAGGAACAGCGGCCGACGTGGCGGCGCAGGTAGTCGACGGCGAAGTAGTGGTACTCGCGCTCGGGCAGGGCCCAGCAGCGCAGGGCGATCGCCGTGCAGTCGTCCTCGCCGGGGCGTGCGGTGCCCGCGAGAACAGTGCGTGACAGCGCTCGCCGCTCGGGGGGGCGATGCCGAGGAAGGGGGCGACGTTCTTCATGTAGGCGCGCATGACCCGGGCGCGTTCGGGGTCGGCCGCGGCCCCGTACACCTCGATGAGCCGCGGCAGGACGATGTCGGCGAGCCCGCTGTGCGGCCCGGTGGCCGCGCCCCTGTCTGTCACGGTCATCGGCGCGTACCTGTGACGGTCATGAGACAGACCATACGGCGATCAGACACCCGCGTCGGTTACTGTCGCCGGATGCCCGATGCACCCAACCGCTCTGGGGGCACCGCTGTGGCCTCTCCCCCGGCCCCCGCCATGGAGCTCGCGATCCCCGCGCCGCCCGTGCCCGTGCCCGGCACGCTCGGCGCGCGCTGCACCCGTGTCCTGCGCTCACCCTGGTCCCGTTTCTCCCTGCTGGTCGCGCTCCTCGCGGCGGCCGGCTGCACGGTGCTGCTGTTCGAGCCGCAGCGGCTGCTGGCGCACGGCTGGCCACCCCAGCTGGGCGGTGCGGCGGCGGCCGTGGTGTTCACGGTGGCGTACGGGCTGTGCACGGTGGCGTTCGTGCCGCGGCCGCTGCTGAACCTGGCGGCCGGCGCGCTGTTCGGCACGTCGATGGGGCTCGCCACCTCGCTGGCGGGCACCGTGCTGGGCGCCGGGATCGCCTTCGGCCTGGGCCGGGCCCTCGGCCAGGACGCGCTGCGCCCGCTGTTGCGGGGCCGGTTGCTGAAGGCGGCGGACGGCCAGCTCAGCCGGCACGGATTCCGCTCGATGCTGATGGCCCGCCTGTTCCCGGGGGTGCCGTTCTGGGCCGCGAACTACTGCGCCGCCGTCTCCCGGATGCGCTGCCTGCCGTTCCTGCTCGCGACGGGGATCGGCTCGGTCCCGAACACCGCCGCGTACGCCCTCGCCGGCGCCCGGGCCGGCTCCCCGACCTCCCCGGCCTTCCTGGTCGCGATGGCCGGCATCGCGCTGCCGGCCGTCGCGGGGGCCGTGGTGGCCTGGCGCAAACGGCACCAGCTGCGCCGCGGCTGACGCGTCCGGGCCCGCCGCCCCCGCCAGGAGCCCGTCATCCGGGGGCGCTACGCTGCCCTCGACACATGATCATCGCGTACGGCGGCCCGGTGCCCCGTCGCCCCTCCACGACCGGCACTTGGACTGACGTAACTTCATGTCTTGGTTTGAATCGCTCGTCCTCGGACTCGTCCAGGGGCTGACCGAGTTCCTTCCCGTCTCCTCCAGCGCGCATCTGCGGCTGACCGCGGCCTTCTCCGGCTGGCACGACCCGGGCGCGGCCTTCACGGCGATCACCCAGATCGGTACGGAGGCGGCGGTGCTGATCTACTTCCGCAAGGACATCGCGGGCATCCTGTCCGCCTGGTTCCGCTCGCTGTTCGACAGGACCATGCGGCGCGACCATGACGCCCAGATGGGCTGGCTGGTCATCGTCGGCTCGATCCCGATCGGCGTGCTGGGTGTGACGCTCAAGGACCAGATCGAGGGGCCGTTCCGCGATCTGCGGGTCACCGCGACGATGCTCGTGGTCGTCGGCGTGGTCATCGGCATAGCCGACCGGCTGGCGGCCCGCGACGAGACGGGCGGCCGGCACCGGGCGCCGAAGCAGCGCAAGACGCTGCAGGACCTGGGTGTGAAGGACGGCCTGATCTTCGGCCTGTGCCAGGCGTGCGCGCTCGTCCCGGGTGTCTCCCGCTCCGGCGCGACCATCAGCGGCGGCCTGTTCATGGGCTACCGGCGCGAGGCCGCCGCCCGCTACTCCTTCCTTCTCGCCGTCCCCGCGGTGCTCGCCTCCGGGGTGTTCGAGCTGAAGGACGCCATGGAGAGCGATCACGTCTCCTGGGGGCCGACGATCTTCGCGACGGTGATCGCGTTCGGGTCCGGATACGCCGTCATCGCCTGGTTCATGAAGTACATCTCCAGCAAGTCCTTCATGCCGTTCGTCTGGTACCGCGTGATCCTCGGCATCGTCATCATCGCCCTGGTCACGGCGGGCGTCCTGAGCCCGCACGCGGCGGAGTCGGCCGGCTGAATCACGGACCGGAGCAGCGGGGAGGAATGAACCCATGGCTCTCACCCAGCAGTTCGCCCGTGTGACCCCCGAGTACCTGGAACGCTGCCGTCAGTCGGCGCTCGACTCCCCGGGTGCCGCACCCGGCTGGGACCCGCCCGCGTCGGACCTGCTGGACACCGGCTGGGCGAGCTGGGGGCTCGCGGCGTACTGCCGTTCCACCGGGGCCGATCCGGCCCTGGCCGACCTGATCGACCGTGCGGTTTCGGCCACCTTCGGCCAGACGGCCGGCTATCTGGATCACGACGAGGTGTACGACGGCTTCACCGACCCGCCGCGCGTGCTGGACCCGGCCGAGGTCGAGAAGATCGCCCGGGATCTGCGGGACGTCGACGTGGACACGGTGCTCGCCGGGCTGCCGAGCGACGCCGCCGAGGCCACGGAGATGTGCGGTCACCTGGAGAGTTTCAGCGGTGACGTACGCGCTCATCTCGGCGAGCGGTTCGCCGCGCTGCGGGAGTTCTACGACGGTGCCGCACGCCGGGGGCAGTGCGTCGTGGTCTGGATCGACTGACGCCGGCTGTCGTCCGTCGCGGACCGGTGGTCGACCGCTTTCCCACCGGTTGTCTACCGACTCTCCTCAGCGCCTGTCGACCGACTTCCCAGCGCGTGTCGACCGGCTCTCCACGGGATGCGTAGCCGATCGGTAGCGCAGTGTCAGTTCCTGCCCCTAGGCTGGGGCCCATGGCCCCCGATTCCATGACCTCTGGTTCCGTGCGCTCCGCCGCCGAGGTGAACGAGGAGATCCGCGCGCTGTGGCTGCGCGCGGGCGGCTCGCTGTCGGCACAGGAACGCGAGGAGTACGAGCTGCTGGTGGTGCAGTGGGCCGCGGCCGTGCGCAGCGCGGTGGTCGAAGCAGCCTGAGAACTCCCGCCTCACTGCCCGCCCGCCCCACTGCCCGCTCACCGTCTCACCGCCCTCCCGTCCGTCTCACCGCCCTCCCGACACCCGCAGCACCGCGCCCGTCGTGTACGCGGCGTCCGGGGACAGCAGCCAGGCGATGGCGGCGGCGATCTCCTCCGCCCGGCCGGGACGGCGCAGCGGAATGTCCGCCGCCGCGCGCTGCGCCCGCCCCGGGTCGCCCATCGCGGCGTGCATCCCCGTGTCGATCATGCCGGGCGCGACCGCGTTGACCCGGACGCCGTCCGGGCCCAGTTCCTTGGCCAGCCCCACGGTGAGGGCGTCCACGGCGGCCTTGGTGGCGGCGTAGTGGACGTAGTCGCCGGGGCTGCCGAGAGTCGCGGCGGCCGACGACACGTTCACGATGGCCCCGCTCCCCCGCTCCGCCATCAGTTGGGCCGCGCGCCGCGCGCACAGCAGCACGCCCAGCAGGTTCACCTCGACGACCCGCCGCAGATCGGAGGTGCCGGTGTCGGCGAGGCGGCCGAGCGGTCCGGTGACCCCGGCGTTGTTCACCAGCCCGGTCACCGGCCCCAACTCGCCTTCCGCGGTGGCGAAGAGACGGTCGACGTCCGCCTCGACGGACGTGTCCACCCGTACCGCGACACCGCGCCGTCCGACGGCGCGGACAGCCTCCACGACCCGCTCGGCGGCCTCGGCGTCCCGGACGTACCCCACCGCCACGTCATGGCCGTCGGAGGCGAGTCTGAGGCAGGTCGCGGCGCCGATACCGCGGCTGCCGCCGGTGACGACGGTGAGCGCCATGAGGACCTCCGGAGACGCCAAGCGATCGATCATCGATCACTCTAGGCGCACAGATGCGCGAGCACATCCCCGTCGGCCGGGTACGGCCGTTCCTCGGGCAGCTTCGCGGACGCCGCGTCGAGTTCCCCCGCCCGCACGTGCGCGTGGATCTCGGCGGCCAGCGGTGTCACGTCCTCGATGCCGACGATCCACTCGTCGGCGTAGCGGGCCGCGGCCTGTCCGCCGAGGCCCAGTTGCAGCGAGCGGTGCGGCAGCGCCGTGAAGTGCAGGTCGCGCTCCGGGTCCCACTGCACGCGCGCCGGCGCCTGTCTCAACTGCCGCTGCCACGCCTCCCGGTCGCCATGCAGGCCGGGCACGTGGTGCGAGAGGCACGCGTGGCGCAGCGCCCACTCGAACCCCTCGCGGGTGATCTCGACGGCGAGGACGCTCTCCTGGTCCGGCTTCGTCCCCCATCCGCAGCGGTACATCATCCACAGGAAGGACGGCTTGATCCAGGTCATGCGCTCCCGCTTCCAACTGGACGGAAAGCGCCCGGTCCGGGCGGCCGGAAGGCCGATCTGCGGGCGGTAGGCCTGGTAGACGGTGACGGTGGTGTCCGTGTACCGGGCGCGGATGCGGAAACGGGGTTCGGGAGCGACGGTCTGATCATTCACGGACGCAAGGCTGCCCCGCCCGGGGGCGTGACGGCCACCGAAATACCGGCGCCGTCGCCGAACAGTGCCGCGCGCCCCTTGGCTGGGCCCGCGTCATGCCCAACACTGAGGCGATGACGCAGCGTGTGGAGCTCGCCACGGTAAGAGACCGCCTGTCCGTCGACGCCCTGATCACGGACTACGCGGCGGCGCTCGACGACGGTGACTGGGCGGCGTTTCGCGCGCTGTTCGCGCCGGACGGGCGCGCCGACTACCGCTCGGCCGGGGGTGTCGAGGGGGACGTGGAGCAGGTCGCCGCATGGCTCGCCGACAGCATGCGGCCGGTCGTGATGCGGCAGCACCTCATCGTCAACCGCCGGCTGCGCTTCGGTGTCCTGGACCAGGCGGCCGGTGACACCGCCGAGATGCGGGCGGACTACGTCAGTCCGATGCGCCTGTCCGGTTCCGAGGGCGCCCTCACGGCGCCGGACTTCGTGTGCGGCGGCCGGTATGCCTTCGGCGCGCTGCGCACGGACGACGGCTGGCGGCTGCACCGGGTGGCCGTCCAGGAGAAATGGCGGCGCGCGGACCGCTGAGCCGTGGTCCTCTGTGCCCGGATCGTGCCGGGCGCGCACACTGGAGCCCCCACCGGGTAGGAGGGCGGCATATGAAGACGTTCAGCGGTTGGCTCTCCTCCCCCTGGCGGCGCGCGGCCCTCGGTGCGCTGGCCGGCGCCCTGCCCGTGCTCGCGTTCCCGGCGCCCGCCGCGTGGTGGTTCGCTTATGTCGCGCTGGTGCCGTGGATCCTGCTCGCCCGGGGCGCTCCCAGTCAGCGGCGGGCGGCGTACGACGGCTGGTGCGGCGGTTTCGGGTTCATGCTCGGCATGCACCACTGGCTGCTGCCGGACTTGCATGTGTTCACGCTCGTGCTGGCCGCCCTGCTGGGGGCGCTGTGGGCTCCCTGGGCGTGGCTGGTGCACCGCTTCCTGGCCGGTGTGCCCTCGCGGGGCCGGGTCGCGGCGGCGCTGCTGGTGCTGCCGTCGGCCTGGCTGATGGTCGAGCTGGTGCGCTCGTGGCAGGGGCTCGGCGGGCCGTGGGGCATGCTGGGCGCCAGTCAGTGGCAGGTGGGGCCCGCGCTGCGGCTCGCCTCGGTGGGCGGGGTGTGGCTGCTCAGCTTCCTGGTGGTGGCCGTCAACGTGGCGGCGGCCGTGCTCCTGGCGGTGCGGGAGTCGAGGGTGCCGGCCGTGGCCGGGCTGGTCGCCACCGCGGCGGCGACCTCGGCGGCCTGGGCGTGGTCGCCGCGCCCGCACGTGGACGGCCGGGCGCGGATCGCCGTCGTCCAGCCGGGGGTGGTGGACGGCACCGACAGCGGCGACCGGCGGTTCGCCGTCGAGGAGCGGCTGACCGGGCAACTGGCCGGACAGGGCGTCGACCTGGTCGTCTGGGGCGAGAGCAGTGTCGGCTTCGACCTGACCGCGCGGCCCGACCTGGCCCGGCGCATCGCGGCCCTGTCCCGGGAGACGGGCGCCGACATCCTGGTCAACGTGGACGCGCGGCGCTCGGACCAGCCCGGGATCTACAAGAGTTCGGTGCTGGTGGGACGGGACGGCCCCACGGGAGACCGCTACGACAAGATGCGCCTCGTGCCGTTCGGCGAGTACGTCCCGGCGCGTTCGCTGCTGGGCTGGGCGACCTCCGTGGGCAAGGCGGCCGGCGAGGACCGCAGGCGCGGCACCGAGCAGGTGGTGATGAACGCCGGGCACGGGCTGCGCGTGGGCCCGCTGGTGTGCTTCGAGACGGCGTTCCCCGACATGAGCCGGCGGCTCACCCAGGACGGCGTGGACGTGCTGGTCGGCCAGTCGTCGACGTCGTCGTTCCAGCACAGCTGGGCGCCGGAGCAGCACGCCTCGCTCGCCGCGCTGCGTTCCGCGGAGACGGGCCGGCCGATGGTGCACGCGACGCTCACCGGGGTGTCGGCGGTGTACGGACCCGGCGGTGAGCGCGTCGGCTCCTGGCTGGGCACGAGCGCGAGCCGGGCCGCGGTGTACGAGGTGCCGCTCGCCGACGGGGTCACGCCGTACGTCCGCTACGGGGACTGGCCGGTGGACGTGGCGGTGCTGGTGCTGGTGGCGCTGGGTCTTGCGGAGGGCGTGCGCGCGGTCAGGCTGCGCCGGAGCGCTCCTGCACCGCTCGTACCACCCGCTCGCACAGTTCGTGAGTCTCCAGTGCGTCACGGGCGCTGAGCGGCCGGCCGGCGCGGACGGCGTCCAGGAAGGCGAGCACGGCCTGTTCGATGCCGCGCTGCCGGGCCACCGGCACCCAGTCGCCGCGCCGGCGCACGGTCGGCTGCCCCTTGTGGTCGACCGTCTCGGCGAGGTTGACGACCTGGCGCTTGGTGTCCTGCCCGGACACCTCCAGGACCTCCTCGGTGGAGCCGCTGAGCCGGTTCATCACGCCGAGCGCGGTGAAGCCGTCGCCGGCGAGCTGGAGCACGACGTGGTGCAGCAGTCCGCCCTCGACGCGGGCCCGCACGGTGACGTCGTCGACCTGCCCGGGCACCAGGAAGCGCAGGGTGTCCACGACGTGGATGAAGTCGTCCAGGACCATGCTGCGCGGTTCCTCCGGCAGCCCGATCCGGTTCTTCTGCATCAGGATCAGCTCACGCGGGTGCTCCAGGCACTGCGCGTACCCGGGCGCGAAACGCCGGTTGAAGCCGACGGCCAGCGACACGCCGCGCTGCTCGGCGAGCTCCACCAGCCGTGCGGAGTCGCCGAGTTCGTAGGCGAGCGGCTTGTCGACGTAGGTCGGGACGCCCGCCTGGAGCAGCCGGGTGACGATCTCGGGGTGCGCGGAGGTGGGCGCGTGCACGAACGCGGCGTCCAGGCCCTGGTCGAGCAGCGCGTCGAGGTCGCGGTGGCGCTGCGGTGCGGGCAGGTGCAGGCTGTCGGCGACCCGGTCCAGCGTCGCCGGGGTGCGGGTCTGCAGGTGCAGCTCCACACCGGGCTGGAAGGCGAGCACCGGCAGGTACGCCTTCTGCGCGATGTCGCCGAGTCCGATGGCGCCGACCTTCACTGCGGGCTCCTTCACTGCGTGTCCGCTGCTGACGTGACGGCAGCATACGGGTCCTGCGGAGGGCGCCAGTCGGCGATCCCGTCGAAACTCCGCAGGAACAGCGCGGGTCCCGCCTTCGAAAGGGAGGCGATGAGCGCGTTGCGTGCGGCGATCACCGGCCGGTTGGCGGTGAGGTTGAGGCGCGCGACCTTCACCGCCCGGCGCGCGATCGCCGTCGTACGCGGCAGCCGGGCGGCGGTGTAGGCGGCGAGGTCGTCGCAGTGGTGGGCGAGCACGATCGCGTCCTCGACGGCCTGGTTGCCGCCCTGGCCGAGGCTGGGCGGCATGGCGTGCGCGGCGTCGCCGAGGAGGGCGACGCGGCCGCGGTGGTGGGCGGGCAGCGGCTCGTCTATGTGGTGCACGTCGTGGCGCAGCACGTCCTCGGGGCGGGTGGCGGCGAGGACGGCGGGGATGGGGTCGTGCCAGTCGCCGAAACGGCGCAGGAGCTCGGCCCGTTCACCGTCCGGGGAGCGCGAGCCGGCGGGGGCGGTGGCGGCGGCGTAGGCGTAGACGCGGCCGTCCCCCAGCGGGTGGGTGCCCCAGATGCGGCCCCGGCCCCACGTCTCGTGCGAGGCGAAGGCGACGCCGGGCAGCGGGATGACGACCCGCCAGGTGGTGAACCCGGAGTAGACGGTTCCGGGGTGGTCGGGGAAGAGGGCGCGGCGTACGGCGGAGTGGATCCCGTCGGCGGCCACCACCAGGTCGGCCTCCAGTTCCCCGTCGGCGGTGCGCACGACGGCCGGGCGGCGCGCGTCGCCGGGGTCGCTGACGGCCGCCTGCGCGTCGGTGCGCACGGCGCCGGGCGGCAGTTGCGCGGCGAGGAGGCCGACGAGCGTCGCGCGGTGCACCAGGACCAGGGGGCCGCCGAAGCGCGCGGCGGCGGCGTCCGCGTCGGAGCGGGACAGCCAGCGGCCGCCCGGAGTGCGCAGCCCGCCGTCGCCCTGCCAGGCGGCGAGGTCGCGGATCTCGTCGCCGAGGCCGATGACGTCCAGCGCACGCAGGGAGTTGGGGGCGAGCGAGATGGCGGCGCCGACCGGTTCGAGGGAGCGGGCCCGCTCCAGGACGGTGACCCGCAGACCTCTGCGGTGCAGGGCGGCGGCCGCGGTCAGCCCGCCGATACCGCCGCCGATGACGACAGCGCGCTGTGCCTGGCTCATGAACCCTCCTGACGTAACTACATCTGTAGTATGCGTCGACTCTACTACAGACGTAGTGACCGCGTGGGGGCGCCGGGTAGCGTGATCCCCATGTCCGCAAGCATCTCGGGCGCCTCCCGCGCCGACCTCGTCGCCGACACCGCCCTGGCCCTGCTCGCCGAACGCGGGATGCGCGGGCTGACCCACCGGGCGGTGGACGACACGGCCGGCCTGCCCCAGGGCTCGACGTCCAACGTGGCGCGGACCCGGCAGGCACTGCTGGAGCTGGCGGTGCGACGCCTCGCCGAGCGCGAGGCCCGGGTGCTCGCACTGGACGAGATGCCCGGCCCGGGCGCCGGCACCGACGCGGTGGCAAACGCCCTGGCCCTGGCACTGCACCGCGCCGTGACCCGCCACCGCGACCTCACGCTCGCCCGCTACGAGCTGGCCCTGGAGGCCACCCGACGCCCCGAGCTGCGTACGTCCTACGACACCACCGGCGCCCGCTTCCGCGACCAGCTGACCGCCCTGGTCGGCGCGCTGGGCTCACCGGACCCGGACCGCCACGCGCTGTCGCTGGCGGCCTGGGGCGACGGCCTGATGTTCTCCTGTGTGGCCGGCTCCTACGAGCCCCCGCCCCTCCCAGCGCTGCGGCAGGGAGTGCGGGAGCTGCTGGCGGGCATGCTCGGCCGCTGAAAATCCGCTGGTCCGCCGCCGCCCGCCTGTACGAGGATGCCGGGTATGACGACGCAGCGCCGCATCCCCGCAGCCGACGCCGACGAACGCACCATGCTGGAGGGCTGGCTGGAGTACCACCGCCGGACACTCGCCGTGAAGTGCGAGGACCTGACGGACGCCCAGCTGAGGACCACGGCGGTGGAGCCCTCCGAGCTGTCCCTCATGGGGCTGGTGCGGCACATGGCGGAGGTGGAGCGGATCTGGTTCCGCACGGTGCTCGCCGACGACGGCGCCGGGCCGATCTGGTTCAGCGACGAGGATCCCGACGGCGAGTTCCATCTCAGCGAGACCGACACCTGGCAGGAGGCGTACACCACCTGGCAGTCGGAGATCGAGGCCGCCCGGCGCCACGCGGCCGGCTTCGGCCTGTCCGACCTGTCCAAGGGCGTCACCCGGCTGGGCGACGGCGGGCCCGTGAGCCTGCGCTGGATCTACACCCACATGATCGAGGAGTACGCCCGCCACAACGGCCACGCGGACCTGCTCCGGGAGCGGATCGACGGCGCGACGGGCCACTGACGTCAGCCGGGACGCGCGCGGGACCTCCTTACGGGGCGGGAGATCACCCGTGCGGGGCATCCTGCGCCTGTCCGCTGCCCTCTCGCAGCGCCGAGCCAGCAGAGTGACGCGGGTGCATCGAACGACGACCACCGCAACGCTCCTGGTCACCGTGGCTGTCTGGGCCCTCTGCGGCTGTGTGACGGTCCAGCGTCCACCCGCGTCGGGGCCGCCGGTCCCCTCCGTCCGCTCCGCCTCTCCGTCCGTCCCACGGCCGGACGGCGACGCGGAGCAGCGGGTCGTGCAGGCGCCGGCCCGTGAAGCGCTGGAGATGGTCGGACCGTCCCGCCGCCCGCAGCCCGTGAAGCCGCCCCGGCCCCACCACCCGGCCCACACCGCACCCCCGGCGCCGACGCGGCCGCAGCACCGGCACCAGCAGTCCCGGCACCACACCTCCCCGCCGGAACACCGCCGGCCGCAGGCCCGCCGCGGGAAGGTCCCCGCCATCCCGGACGTCGCACGCCGTGACGGCGGCGTGTGCGCCCTGGGCGAGCAGTACGGCGGCTGGCGCCCGGACAGCCCGCAGGCACGCATCTGCAAGCAGACGTACGGCCGCTGAGCGGACGGTTCAGCACGACGCGGCGGAGCCGGTTCCGGGCGGGGGCTGCTCTCGCTGAGCCGAAGTCCCGGACGACGCGGCGGGGCCGGTTACGGGCGGGCCTGCTCTCGCTGAGCCGACGGTTCGTCACGGCGCCGCGAGACCGGTTCCTGACTGAGGCCCACCTCCCCCTTCCCCCGGCCAGGCTCCCGGCAGGGAGGCGGGGTCCGGCGCGGACGCGGGCCCGCCTCACTCCCCCAGCCGCAGCTCCATCCGCCGGATCGCCGCCCGGACCCCGTCGCCGTAGCCGTCGTCGGCGAGGGCGTCGGAGGCGTGGCGGGCGCGGGCGAGGTGGGTGCGGGCGGCGTCGGGGTGGCCGAGGCGGACGTAGTCGGCCGCGAGGTTCAGATGGAGCGAGGGGTACAGCGCCCGGGCCGCAGGCGCCCCCTCGTGCCGGTCCAGCCGGTCGCCGGTGAGTTCCTCGGCGGCGGTCAACGCCCTGAGGTCCCAGGCGAGTTCGTCGGCGGGATCGTCCTGGGTGTCGGCCAGGTAGTGGGCGAGCGTGCAGCGGTGCAGCGGATCGCCGTCCTGACCGATCTCCGCCCACAGGCCGAGGAAGCGGTGCCGGGCCTCCTCGCGGTCCCCGCCGTGGAGCAGCATCACCACCTGCCCGATCCGCGTCAGCACGGCGTCCGGCGCCGTCTGCTCCTGTCGCTCCGCCACCGCGTCGCCCTCCGTCGGCCGTCCCGCTCCTTGCCCCGACGCTAACCGCAGGCACGGACAATCCCGCACAGGCGGCACCGGGGCGATCCCGCACGGGCGGCAGGTGGACGATCCCGCACGGGCGGCAGGGGGCCGTTCCCGCGCGGGCTGCTCCGGAGACCGCCCCGGTGGCACGGGGCCGCTTCCCCTCGCGCGACGCGGGCCGGCCGCGACACGAGACGTCTCCGTTCACGCGGCACGGGATGCCCGGGCAGGAGGGGTACGACCCCCGCCCGGGCGGCCCCCCGTGGAGTCGGCCGCGTGGCGGTTCAGACCAGGTTCGGCACGGTCCAGTCGATCGGTTCGTGGCCCTGGCGGGCGACCGCCTCGTTGATCTGGGTGAACGGGCGGGAGCCGAAGAACTTCTTCGCCGACAGCGGGGAGGGGTGCGCACCCTTGACCACCGCGTGCCGGCTCTCGTCGATCAGGGGGAGCTTCTTCTGCGCGTAGTTGCCCCACAGCACGAACACCGCCGGATCCGGGCGGTCGGCCACCGCGCGGATCACCGCGTCGGTGAACTTCTCCCAGCCGCGCCCCTTGTGGGAGTTGGCCTCGCCGCCGCGCACGGTCAGCACCGCGTTGAGCAGCAGCACGCCCTGCTGCGCCCACGGCATCAGATAGCCGTTGTCCGGGACCGGCGTGCCCAGCTCGGCGTGCATCTCCTTGTAGATGTTGCGCAGCGACGGCGGGATCTTCACGCCCGGCCGCACCGAGAAGCACAGGCCGTGGCCCTGCCCCTCGCCGTGGTAGGGGTCCTGACCGAGGATCAGGACCTTCACCTTCTCGTACGGCGTGGCCTCCAGCGCGGCGAAGACCTGCTCGCGCGGCGGGTACACGGGACCGTTCGCCCGCTCCTCCTCGACGAACTCCATCAGCTCCTTGAAGTAGGGCTGCTGCAGTTCCTCGCCCAGAACCCCGCGCCAGGACTCGGGCAGCATGGCGGTGTCGGTCACGTCAACGTCCTCAAGATTCGTGCGGTCGCTTCCTGACTTCAGAACCTACCGGCACCCACTGACAACGCCGTCCGCGCGGTCCCTACCAGCTGGTCTTGCGGGACAGCTCCCACATCATCATGATCGTCGACGGGTCCAGCGCGCGCTCCGGGCCGGCGATGTCCTCGCTGGCGGCCACGTACTGCTTGCCCTGCCACAGCGGCAGCAGCCGGGCGTCCTCGACCATGATCTTCTGGGCTTCCTCGAAGTCCTTCACCACGTTGGCGCGGTCGCTCTCCCGGCGGGAGCGGGGCAGCAGGATGCCGGTGATCTCGGGCTGCGGATAGGGCGTGCCGAGGGCGTTCTGGTTGCCGACGAACGGGGCGATGAAGTTCTCCGGGTCCGGGAAGTCGGGGAACCAGCCGCGCCCGAAGACCGGGTACTCGCCCTTCTGGTAGCCCTCGACGTAGGTCTTCCAGGGCCGGCTCTTCAGCGTGATCGTGAACAGCCCGGAGTCGTCGAGCTGCCGCTTGAGTTCCTTGAACTCCAGGGCGGTCTCGGAGCCGTAGCGGTCGGTGGTGTACCAGAGGGTGAGCGGGACGGGCGTGGGGATGTTCGCCTCGGTAAGGATCTTGCGGGCCTTGGCGGTGTCCGGCTCGCCGAAGTCGTCGAAGAAGCCCGTGGTGTGACCGGTGAGGCCCTTGGGGACCATGGAGTACAGCGGGTCGACGGTGTCCTTGTAGATCTTGTGCGCGATGGCCCCGCGGTCGACGACCTGGGCGACCGCCCGGCGCACGGCGCCCTTGCCGGCCCACTTGTCCTTGGGGTTGAACACCAGGTAGTTGATGTCCGCGCCGGTGCTCTCGACCAGCTGCAGGTCCGGGGCGCTCTCCTTGCGCTGGAGGGCCACGATGTCGTCGGCGGCGAGACCCCGGTAGGTGACGTCGATCTGCTTGTCGCGCAGCGCCTTGACCATGACGTCGGAGTCCTGGAAGTAGCGGATCGTCACCGCCGTGTTCTTGCGCTGGGCGTACCCCTGGTAGTTGTCGTTGCGCTCGAGCCGGGCCTCCTTGCCCTCGTCGTAGGAGGCGAGGGTGTAGGGGCCGGAGCCGAAGACCTTGCCGTCCTCCCGCAGCTTGTCGGCCGGGTAGTCGTCCGGGTCGACGATCGACATGGCCGGGGTGGCCAGCACGAACGGGAAGGTGGCGTCGGACTTGTTGAGGTGGAAGACCACCTCGTCCGCGCCGGTGGCCTCGACGCTCTGCAGGCTGCCGAGGAGCCCCGCGGGGCCGCCGGGGACGTCGATGCGGCGGATGCGCTCGATCGAGTAGGCGACCGCCTTGGCGTCGAGGGTGTCGCCGTCGGCGAACTTCATCCCGGACCGCAGCTTGCAGCGGTAGGTACGGTTGGAGCTGTCGGTGAACGAGCACTCCTCGGCGGCGTCCGGCTGGGGCGTGGTCGCGCCGTTCGGATAGGCGAGCAGCGTCTGGTAGATGTTCCTGAACAGCTCCCACGAGCCGTCCCAGGAAGCCGCTGGGTCGAGGGTGCTGGGGGCGCTCGTCGTGCCGACGACGATGGGTCCCGCGTCCTTGGAATCGTCCCCGGACAGCAGGCCGCAGCCGGACATCAGGGACGTTATGGAAGCGATCGCCGCCACTTGCCGCAGGCATCGGTTCCGGTTGAACACGCGCACGCTCCTCGATCTGCCATGCCAAGGGTCGGCAGACCATACCGCAGTGCGACGGGTGTTGAACCTGCTTCGTTCGTCATGTGAACACACTGTTGATGACAGCGTTGTCCTGGGTCCCGGAACACGCCCTTTTGCGTACCCGGGCGCCGTTTCCGTCAAGAGTGCGACGGTAACGGCGCCCGAATCGTCATACGGCGCCGGGGACGCGCGCGTCAGGCGACGCCGGCGTTCAGGAACAGGCCGCCGTCGACGACGAGGGTCTGACCGGTGATCCAGTCGGACTGCTCGGAGGTGAGGAACGCGGCCGTGCCACCGATGTCGGAGGGCACGCCGAGCCGCTTCAGCGGGTATGCCGCGGCGGCCTCCTCCTCGCGGCCCTCGTACAGCGCCTGGGCGAACTTGGTCTTCACCACGGCCGGGGCGATCGCGTTGACCCGGACCTTCGGCGCGAACTCGTGCGCGAGCTGGATGGTCAGGTTGACCATCGCGGCCTTGCTGATGCCGTACGCGCCGATGAACGGCGAGGGGGCGAGGCCCGCGACGGAGGCGATGTTGACGATCGCGCCGCCGTTGTCCTTCTGCCAGGCGTGCCAGGTGCGCTGGGCGAAGCCGAGCGCCGAGACCACGTTGGTCTCGAACACCTTGCGCGCGACGTTCAGGTCGAGGTCGGCGATCGGGCCGAAGACCGGGTTGGTGCCGGCGTTGTTGATCAGGTGGTCGACGCGGCCGAAGGCCTCCATCGTGCGCTCGACGGCCTCGGCCTGGTGGGCCTCGTCGTGCGCCTTGCCGGCGACGCCGATGACGCGGTCGGCGCCGAGCTTCTCGACGGCCTCCTTCAGCGCCTCCTCGCCCCGGCCGGTGATGCAGACCCGGTCACCGCGCGCGACGAGCGCCTCGGCGATGCCGTAGCCGATGCCGCGGCTGGCGCCGGTGACGAGGGCGACCTTGCCCGACAGCTCGGGGAGTTCCACGGAAGTCATGTGCGCTGCCCCTTAGTTGAGCGGTCCGCCGGCGACGTACAGGACCTGGCCGGAGACGAAGCCGGCCGCCTCGCCCGTGAAGAAGGCGACGGCGTTGGCGATGTCCTCCGGCTCGCCGACGCGCTGCACGGGGATCTGGGTGGCGGCCGCCGCCTTGAAGTCCTCGAAGCCCATGCCGACGCGGTCGGCGGTGGCCTTGGTCATCTCCGTGGCGATGAAGCCGGGGGCGACCGCGTTGGCGGTGATGCCGAACTTGCCGAGCTCCTTGGCGAGGGTCTTGGTGAAGCCCTGCAGGCCGGCCTTGGCGGCGGCGTAGTTGGCCTGGCCGCGGTTGCCGAGGGCGGAGGACGACGACAGGTTCACGATCCGGCCGAAGCCCGCGTCGACCATGTGCTTCTGCACCGCGCGGGACATCAGGAAGGAGCCGCGCAGGTGCACGTTCATGACGGTGTCCCAGTCGGCGACGCTCATCTTGAACAGCAGGTTGTCGCGCAGCACGCCCGCGTTGTTGACCAGGATCGTCGGCGCGCCGAGCTCCTCGACGACGCGTGCGATCGCCGCCTCGACCTGGGCCTCGTCGGAGACGTCCGCGCCGACGGCGATGGCCCTGCCGCCCGCCGCGGTGATCTTCTCGACGGTGTCCTTGCAGGCGGCCTCGTCGAGGTCGATCACCGCGACCGCACGGCCTTCGGCGGCCAGTCGTACGGCGGTGGCGGCGCCGATGCCGCGCGCGGCACCGGTGACTACGGCGACCCGCTGCTCAGTGGTGGACATTGCTGTTTCTCCTCGCCCTCGAGAAAACCTGAACGCCTGCGGCTCAGTGTTGCTCCTACGGTACGCCCGTCAGGTGAGCGACCGCTTAGTACCTTCGGCATGGCTGACGCTAGAAGCGTTGGCACCCGGTGTCAACGGCACACCGGCGCGGTGTGATCCATTACCTGATCGCGGGCCGTGCCGACGCGCCGGAACACCCGTTCGGCCGACGGCCGCGCGCCGCCCGCGCGCCGCGCCCCTAGCGTCGAAGCGCGAGCCAACCGTGCCCGGAAAGGAGGCGCTTCATGCGCCGCAGCACCGGAGCCGTCGGCACCCTGATCGCGATAGCCGCGCTCATGCCGCTGGCCGACCCCGCTCATGCGCAGGACCTGGACTGCCGCGACTTCCGTTTCCAGGAGGACGCCCAGGCCGTCCTCGACGCCGACCGCAGCGATCCGAACCGGCTCGACGAGGACCAGGGCCCGGACGACGGCATCGCCTGCGAGGCGCTGCCGCGGCGGTCGCAGGGCCTCACCTCCTCGACCTCGAGGCCGGTCACCCCTCTGCCGGTCACGCCCGCGCCCGTCGCGCCGACCCGGGGTGTGCAGGGCGGGCTGGGCGGCGGCTCCGTCGCCGGGCCCACGGACTGGGACATCGCGATCGGCCTGACCTTCGTCGCCGGCGCCGTGCTGGCCACCGGCTACGTGGTGAGGCGCCGCCGCGGCTGAGGCGGCGGCGCGGGTGGCGGCACGGGCGGACGCGGGTGAGGAGACGGGCGGACGCGGGCGAGGGGACGGGCGGACGCAGATGGGGGGCGGGCGGATCGCGGATGAGGACAGGAGCGGACCCGGCGGGGCGGACGCGCCGCCGATCGCGCCCGTCCGGACCGGGCCGCGCTCAGGTCACCGAACGAGGGGCCACGGTCCCGTGCCGTGCGGCCCCGGGCAGGTCCGCCGAGCGCGGTCGTCCGGTGCCCGTGCGGCTCCAGGCCGCTCGACCCGGCGACCCGGCGGCCTGGAGACGTGGCCGGCGTGGCGCCCCGCCGGGTCAGCGCACCAGCAGACCCAGCAGCCGTTCCGTCTCCGCCGCCGGGTCCGTGGTGAGGCCGGTGTGGACCGGGCCCGGCTGGACCACCGTCGAGCGGGGGGCGACCAGCCAGCGGAAGCGGCGGCCGGCGTCGTCACCGGCGGCCTGGCCCGCGCCGGCCCCGCCGCCGCAGACCGCCTCCACGGCCCGCAGCGCCGCCCGCACACCGGCCACGTCCGCGTCGGGGTCCAGGGCGAGCAGCCGCGCCTCGTCGAGGTGCGTCCGGGCACCGACGTAGGCCCGGGCACGGCAGTAGACGAGCACACCGGCGTTGATGCACTCGCCGCGCTCGATCCGCGGCACGACCCTCAGCAGGGCGTACTCGTAGACGTCACGGCCGCCGCCCTGGCCGGCCCGGATGATGTGGCGCTCGGCGAGTCCGCCGGCCATGTGGATGTGCTGCTCGCTCACTTGTCCGCCTCGCTTTCCGTCGCGTGCCGCTCGCTCACTCGTCTCCCTCGATCCCCGTGACGCGTTCGTGGATGGCGGTGGCCCGGGCCAGCAGCGGGCGGGCGTAGGCGCGGCGCAGGTCGTCGGGGTGGTCGAAACCGGGCTCACCGGTCAGCCAGGCGTCGGGCACCTCGGCGGTGACCTCGGCGAGCAGGTCCTCGGTGACGAGCGGCGCCAGCTCGGCGGCGGCGCCCGCGAGGTCGGGGGCGAAACCGCGCAGGGCGTGGTCACCGGCGTCGTACGGACGCGCGGCGGAGGTCTCCGCCCCGGGCCAGTTGTGGTGCCAGATCATGGTGGCGCCATGGTCGATGAGCCACAGCTCGCCCCGCCGCACGAGCAGGTTCGGGTTGCGCCAGGACCGGTCGACGTTGTTGATCAGGGCGTCGAACCAGATGATCCGCCCCGCCTCCTCGGGCGTGACCGCGAAGGCGAGCGGGTCGAAGCCGAGCGCGCCGGAGAGGAAGTCCATGCCGAGGTTGGTGCCGCCGCTGGCGCGCAGCAGCCCCTGCACCTCGGCGTCCGGCTCGCCGAGGCCCAGCACCGGATCGAGGTCGAGGGCGACCAGGCGCGGCACGCGGAAGCCCAGCCGGCGGGCGAGTTCGCCGCACACGACCTCGGCGACGAGCGTCTTGCGCCCCTGCCCGGCCCCGGTGAACTTCATGACGTAGGTCCCGAAGTCGTCGGCCTCGACGAGTCCCGGCAGCGAGCCGCCCTCCCGCAGGGGGGTGATGTAGCGGGTCGCGGTGACTTCCTTGAGCATCGCCCCAGGTTACTTGGGGCCGTGCGGTGAACCTCCGGTCCCCCGGCGCCGTACTGGGGGGCAGCAGATCTCCGGACAGTCAGCGAAGGGATGTCGGCATGACCAGCGAATCGCTCCAGGGCACCTCGGGCCCCACCCGCCGTACGGTCGTCGCGGTGGTGGGCGCGGCCGGGGCCGCGGTCGCGCTGAGCGCGTGCGGCTCGGGCGACTCGGGCGGCGGCACCAAGGCCGCGAAGTCGGGAACGGTACTGGCGAAGACCTCGGACATTCCCGAGGGCGGCGGCAAGATCCTCCCCGAGCATCAGGTGGTGGTCACCCAGCCGTCGGCCGGCTCGTTCAAGGCGTTCTCGTCGAAGTGCACCCACCAGGGCTGCGCGGTGAGCGGGGTGCGGGACGGCGTCATCAGCTGTCCCTGCCATCACAGCGAGTTCTCCATCGCCGACGGCAGCGTGAAGAAGTCCCCGGCGACGCGTCCGCTGCCGGAGGTGCGGATCACCGTGTCCGGGAACGACA
The DNA here is from genome assembly GCF_040637635.1 of Streptomyces sp. NPDC028635. NCBI lineage: Bacteria > Bacillati > Actinomycetota > Actinomycetes > Kitasatosporales > Streptomycetaceae > Streptomyces > Streptomyces sp. NPDC028635. Next base: position 242,522 of record NZ_JBEZWX010000006.1, read on the forward strand.
TCACCCTCGCGTGACGCCCGGCCGGCCGCGGGGAGCCGCCCTTGCGCGGTCCTGGGGAACGACCCATGATTCCCGGCGTCGTGTCGGGCGAGCGGAGGGGGCCGGATGACCGCCACACAGCGCCGGGGCCGGAAGATCATGATGACGCCCGGCGAACTGGACGCGTTCCTCGCCGAGCAGCGCACCTGCCGGGTGGCCACGGTGTCGGCCGACGGCGCCCCGCACGTGAGCGCCCTGTGGTTCCTGTGGGACGGCACGGCGCTGTGGCTGTACTCCGTGGTGCGCAGCAGGCGGTGGGCCGACCTGCGCCGCGATCCGCGGGTGGCGGTCGCGGTCGACACCGGTGAGGAGTACGGCGAGCTGCGGGGCGTCGAGCTGTCCGGCGCCCTGGAGACGGTGGGCGAGGTGCCGCGCACCGGGGAGCTGTGCGCCGAACTCGACGCGGTGGAGACGCGGTTCGCGCGCAAGTACTTCGACCTGGACACGCTGCCGCACGACGGCCGCCACGCCTGGCTGAGACTCGTCCCGCAGAAGGTCGTCTCCTGGGACTTCCGCAAGCTCACCCCGTAGTGGCCGTGGGCCCGCCCCCCACTTGCTCGGCCGCCGCCCGTAGAGCCGCGACCGCCGCGCGGATCGAGGGGCGGCGGTCGGCGTCCGCGCGCCAGACGACGTACACATGGCGGCGGACCCGCTGCTTGAGCGGAACCGTCACGACGCCCTCGGGCACCGGGTGGCGTCCGAGCAGCGGCGCGATGCAGACGCCGAGGCCGGCGGCGACCAGGCCCAACTGGGTGTGGGTCTCACCGGCGCGGTGGCCGACGATCGGCTCGACGCCGCGCGAGCGCAGCGTGTACATCAGCCACTCGTGGCAGAACTCGCCCTCGCCCCAGGTGATCCACTCGTCCTCGGCGAACTCCCCGAGGTCCACCTCGGCGCGGTCGGCAAGTGGATGCCCGGCGGGCATGGCCACGTCGGCGGGGTCGTCGAGGATGGACGCCTTGACCAGCCCGTCGGGGAGCGGCATGGGCTTGTTGTACCAGTCGAGGACGACGGCGAGGTCGAGGTCGCCGCGCACCACCGCCCGGATGCCTGCCTCGGGTTCCAGCTCGCAGGAGCGGATCCGCAGGGCCGGATGCCGCGCGCGGAGCGCGGCGAGGGCGGCGGGGAAGAGACCGCGCGCGGCGGTCGGGAACGCCGACAGCCGCAGTTCGCCGGCCACCTGACCGCGCTGCGCCTCCAGGTCGGACTGGGCGAGCTGCACCTGGGAGAGGATGCGCGCGGCATGCTCCGCGAGCAGCCGCCCGGCGTCGGTGAGCCGCACGCCGCGCCCGTGCTTGGCGAGCAGTTGCTGACCGCACTCGCGCTCCAGCTTGGCCAGCTGCTGGGACACGGCGGAGGTGGTGATGTGCAGGCCCTCGGCGGCGCCGCTGACCGAGCCGTGCCGGGCGACGGCGTCGAGGGTGCGCAGGCGCTCGAGGTTCAGCACGGCGGGGCTCCTTCGGGGAGGGACAACGCATTAGCGATGCTACGAGATACCGGGTGCGAATTCTCGATTGTGCTACGAGATCGCCGTCCCGCATGGTTGCCCGCATGAGCACCGTCCCCGTCACCCGCCCCCGCTCGCGTACCGGCGGCGCCCCCGAGCCCCGCTCCCCCCGCTTCGGCTGGCGGCTGCGCTTCGCCGCGCTGTCGCTGATCTGGGGCTTCAGCTTCCTGCTCATCAAGGTCGGCACACGGGGCTACGCCCCCTTCCAGGTCACCCTGGGCCGGCTGGTGTTCGGTACGGCGGTGCTCGCCGCGGCGATGGCGGTGCGGCGGGAGCGCCTCCCGCGCGGGCCGCGCACCTGGGCGCATCTGACGATCGCCGCGTTCCTGCTGAACGCGCTGCCCTTCTCGCTCTTCGCCTACGCCGAGCTGACCATCCCGTCCACCCTGGCCGGCATCTGCAACGCCACGTCGCCGCTGTGGGGCATGGCGCTGTCGCTGGTCGCGCTGTCCGAGGACCGCCCGACGCGCCTGCGCGTGGCGGGTCTCGGCATCGGCTTCCTCGGCGTCCTGACCGTCCTCGGCGCCTGGCAGGGTTTCAGCGGTCTGGACGCCAGGGGCACGGCGCTGGCCCTGCTGGCCTCCTTCAGCTACCCGGTCGGCTGGATCCACGTCCGCCGCACACTGGCCGGCAGCGGTCACTCACACCTCTCGCTGACCGGTGCCCAACTGCTGCTGGCCACGCTGCAACTGGCCGTCGTCACCCCGCTGTTCACCGGCGTGCCCACCCACGTCACCGCGCTTCCCCTGCTCGCCGTCGCGGCCCTGGGAGCCCTGGGCACGGGCCTGGCGGTCCTGATCCAGTACGGCCTGGTCGCCGAGGTCGGCCCGACGACGGCCCAGATGGTCACGTACTTCATCCCGGTCATCGCCACGGCGGCAGGTGTCGCCCTGCTGGACGAGTCACTGCGCTGGTCGACCCCGGTGGGCGCGGCGATCGTCCTGGCGGGAGCGGCCCTGACGCAGGCGCGCTCGAAACGCTGAGCGGAACACCGGCCACTTCGCCGGACGGGACGGACCCAGCGCGGCACCGACCGCACCCGCACCGACCTCCCTAGCGCCGCCCGGCACTGCCGGCTGGCCCCGGCGTCGCCCGCGCCCGCACGGGCCGCCCCACTCCCCTCTGCCCGCACGCGTACCCGCACCGGCATCGGCACGGGCACGGCACCGGCACCGACCACCCCCCTCCCGCCCGCGCCTCAAATCGCCCGCGTCTCAAACCGGCCGCCTCGCTCCGCCCGCCCCCAGCGCCGCGGCGATCGCCGTCGCCAGTGCGGTGGCCTCCGCCTCCGGGAGGGTCGAGACCGTCACGCGGATGCCCGGCGCCGCGCCCATCCGGAAGCGTGCGCCGGGTGCGACCGCCCAGCCGGCCTGAAGGAGCCGGGCGACGGCACCGGTCTCGTCGGGGACCGGGATCCACACGTTCAGCCCGCTGCGCCCGTGCGCGCGCACGCCCCGCTCGGCGAGCGCGCCGATGAGCGCGTCCCGGCGGCGGCCGTACGCGCCCGCCACGGCCGGCACGTCCACCGTGCCCTCGGCCCACAGCCGGGCCACCGCGCGTTGCGTGATCCGGCTGACCCAGCCGGGCCCGAGCCGCTGCCGCCCACGCACGCGATCGAGGGTGACGTCGTCGCCGGTGAGCACGGCGAGCCGCAGGTCGGGGCCGTAGGCCTTCGCGGCCGAGCGGACGAAGGCCCAGTGCCGGGTGACCCCGGCCAGGGGATGCAGCGGCAGGTCGACGATCGCGTGTCCGTGGTCGTCCTCGACGAGCAGTGTCCCGGGGTACTCGCGCAGGACCGCCCGCAGGGCACGCGCGCGTGCGGCGCTCACCGCGGCACCCGTGGGGTTCTGCGCGCGGTCGGTGACGATCACCGCGCGCGCGCCAGCCGCCAGCGCGCCGCGTACGTCCTGGGGCAGCGGCCCCTCGTCGTCGACGCCGACCGGCGCCGTGCGCAGCCCCAGCGCCGGTACGAGGTCGAGGAGGCTGCCCCAGCCGGGGTCCTCCACGGCGACCGTGTCCCCGGGCTTCAGATGCGCCGCGAGCACGCGCTCGACCGCGTCCAGCGAGCCGGAACAGACGGCCAGCGGCCCCTGCGGCACGCCGTCGGCACGCAGCGCTTCGCACGCCGCCGACTCCAGTTCCGGCTCGACGGGCGCGGCGCCGTAGAGCACCGGGTCCCGGTCGCCCTGGGCCGCTGCCGCGGCGAAGGCGGGACCGAGGGGCGGCAGCAGCGCCGGGTCAGGGTTGCCGTCGGCCAGGTCGCGCACCCCCTCGGGGATGTCCACGCCGATGTACTCGCGCTCCGTCGTGGCCGGCCGCGGCCGTACCCGGCTGCCGCGGCGACCGGCGGTCTCGATGACCCCGCGCTCACGCAGGGTGCGGTACGCGGCTGCGACCGTGTTCGGGTTGACGCCGAGCCGCACCGCCAACTCCCTCATGGGCGGCAGGAGTTCGCCCGGCGTGAGGGCCCCTGCGGCCACCGCGCGCTCGACATCGGCGGCAATCTCTGCTGCGCGCCGCCCTTTGATCGGATATTCTCCTAGCACAAAACAGATTATGCACTAGTGCAATAAAGATCGCCAGTGCGACGACGCCACCTCAGGGAGAGCGCCATGCAGGGGACCACGACCACTCAGGCCACCGCCTACACCCCGACCGACCGCACCGTCCCCACCCGCTCCGCCGAACGCGCCCGCTACGACGCGGATCTGGTGCACGCGATACTCGACGAGGGCTACGTCTGCCACCTCGGCTTCGTCCGCGACGGCGCGCCCGTGGTGCTGCCGACGCTGTACGCCCGGGTCGGCGAGAGGCTCTACGTGCACGGTTCGACCGGCTCGCGCCCGCTGCGGATGACCGGCCAGGCAGACCCGGGGCTCGCGGTGTGCCTGACCGTCACGCACGTCGACGGGCTGGTGCTGGCCCGGTCCGCCTTCCACCACTCGATCAACTACCGCTCGGTCGTGGTGCACGGCATCGCCCATGACGTCACCGACCCCGAGGAGAAGCGGCTCGCGCTCGACGCCCTGGTCGACCATGTCGTCCCCGGCCGCGCCGCGGACTCCCGGCCGGCCAACAAGAAGGAACTGGCAGCCACCGCCGTGATCCGCCTCGACCTGGACGAGGTCTCCGCCAAGCTGCGCACCGGAGGCGTCAACGACGAGCCGGAGGACCTCGCCCTCCCGCACTGGGCCGGCGTGGTCCCCGTACGCAAGGTCTACGACGCCCCGGTCGCCGACTCCGAGCTGGCCCCCGGCACGCGGCTGCCGGACTACCTGACGACCCTGTGACGCCGCTCCGCTCCCGGGGCGCGACCCTGTGACGCCGCTCCGCGCCCCGGGGGGCGGACGAAGCGCAGCGGCGGATCCGGCCCGCCTCCCACGCATGCGGCCGGCTCGCCGTCAACGGCCCGCACGGCTCGGGCAGTCGGTCAGGCCGGCGCCGGCGTCCGGGCCTCCGCGAGCGCGAGCCCGGTGACCGAGGCCAGCATCAGGACCGTCCCGGCGCACGTCGCGGCCGTGAGCCGTTCGCCGAGGAGGGCCACGGCGAGCACGGCCGCGCTCACCGGCTCCAGCAGCATGATCACGGACACCGTCGCCGACCGGACGACCGCGGCGCCCGCGAAGTACAGGGCGTAGGCCAGGGCGGTCGGTACGGCGGCGATGTACACCAGCAGCCACACCGTCCGCACGGGGTCGGCGGTGTGCGGGACCAGACCGTCGGCGAGGGCGAACGGCAGCAGGCACAGGCTGGTGACCGTGAACGCCCCGACGGACGTGCCGGCGGCGTCCGCGCCGCCGTCGCGCCCCCACCGGCGGGTCAGCAGCGTCATCGCGCTGTAGCCCGCGGCGGACAGCAGCGCCAGGCCGACGCCGTACGGCCGGACCGTCGCCGCTCCCCCGCCGAGGACCAGGACGCCGAGCCCGGCGAGCGCGCCGGCCACCGCGGCCAGGCCGCCGCCACCGAGCCGCTCGCCCAGGGTCAGCCGGGCGCCGAGCGCGATCAGGACGGGGCCGGCGCCGAGGGTGACGACGGTCGCCACGGCGAGGCCGGTGGCGGAGACGGCGGCGAAGTACGCCGTCTGGAACACCGCGAGCCCGACGCCCGTGGCCCCGGCCCGCAGCAGCCTGCGGCGCAGGGGTCCGGGGGTCGCGGCCGCCGCCGGACGGGGGCCGAAGCGGCGGGCGGCCAGCAGCAGGACGAGTCCGGCGGCGCAGCGCCAGAAGGACAGGGTGACGGCGCTCATGTCGCTGGTCCGGTAGACCAGCGAGGCGGCCGCGCCGGCGGTGCCCCAGGCGGCACCGGCGACGATCAGGTAGAGCAGGCCTCGCCCGACGGGCAGGCCGGAAGCAGGAGTGGACACGCGTTCTCTCCGCAGAAGGCAGAAGGTCGTGGATGGACCCCGTCCGTGCGGGGTCCGCTGACGTCTTCTGCGGGCAGCACCGTTCGGCCCGGCGCGGCGCGCCGGGCGTACTTCACCGGGTGGCCCGCCTCAGGCGGCCGGGGGCGGAAGAACGAGTGCGTCCGAAGGCATGTTCGGCACCTTATGCGGCCGTTCCGCGGGCCGACAACTCCCTTTCCGCACCGCCGGTCGCCACCGGCTCCCCCGAGCCCTTCGCGGGTGTGGCGGACTGGGCGATGAACGCGCCGGCCAGGACCACCGCGCCGCCCGCGATCTGCGGCGCGGACAGGTGCTCGCCGAGCAGGACCCAGGCCAGCACGGTCGCGATGACCGCCTCCAGGCAGGCCACCACACCGGCCACCTGCGGGGAGAGCCGGCGCACCGAGAGCACGCCGGTGATGTAGGCGACGACCGTGGCGAGCAGGACGATCCAGGCCAGCAGCAGCCAGGCCGCGACGGGCGTGCCGTCCATGCGGGCGGTGTGCGCGAGCACGGACCAGTCCATGCCCCACGGGCGGGCCACGACGGTGAGCACGACGGCGCCGACGAGCAGGCCGTAGGCGATGACACCGAGCGGGTCGGGCGCGTCGTCGCCGGAGTCACTGCCCTGGTCGGACAGGACGAAGTAGCCGACCTGGCAGCAGGCCGCGCCGAGCGCGAGCAGCAGGCCGAGGGCGTCGAAGCTCAGCCCCGACCACACCTCGACGACGCAGGCGAGGCCGCCGACGGCGAGGACCACGCCGAGCGCCGCGGCCCGGGTCACCGGCCGCCGTTGCACGAAGCGGACCCAGCCGAGCACCAGCGCCGGGGCGAGGTACTCGACGAGCAGGGCGACCCCGACCGGGATCCGGGACAGCGCGGCGAAGTAGAACGCCTGGACGCCGGCGACGGCGAGCAGTCCGAAACCGGCGAGCAGCACCGGGCGGCGGCGCAGCAGCGCGCGGTGCCGGACGGCGAGCGGCAGCATGACCAGGGCCGCGCCGGTCACCCGCAGCCACACCACGTCCAGCGGGTCGAGCCCCGCCTCGATCAGCGGTTTGGCCGCGACGCCGGAACCGCCGAAGGCGAGGGCCGACGCGAGGGCGAGTGACAGCCCGGCGCCCCTGCCGCGGCTGCCCGGAATGCTTGCTGACGTATGCACCGGCACATGATGACAGGGACCGACAGGAGCGTCATCCTTGATGGCTGCTGTCTCACCGGCTGGACGACGCTCCGTCGCCGGACGGCTCCCGGGCGAGGCGCGCGGACAGCTCCCGGGCGTCGATCCCGGCATGCTCGAGCACTTGCACGGCGCGCGCCTCGGGGTCCGCGACGAGCGCGGCGAGCAGGTCGACACCGCGGGCCGTTCGCCCGTGCCGCCCGGCACGCTCCTCGGTCCGTGTCAGGGCGAGTGCGGCCAGCGGAGAGCAGCCCTCGGCCGGCCCCGCCCCGGGCAGCGCGCCGGACTCCTCCACGGCGGTCTGCCAGCGCAGCCCGTAGCCGATGCTGCGCTGGACGAGATAGCCGAGCAGCCGGGCGACCTGCGCCGCCTCGAACACCGCGCGCACGCCGGGGTCGGACTCCAGCAGGGAGTGCAGCAGGTGGGCGGTGTCGATGTGCCGGTCCCTGTCCCGTACGGCCCGGCGCCGGGCGCCGGCGACCACCGCGGCCAGCTCGGCGCCCAACGGGACATCGTTGTCGTCACGGCGAACGCCCTGGTCGCGGCCGGCTTGCTGGGGTATACGCGGGTGCACGTCTCCTACCCCATCAGTCCCGAGAGGTACCCGCATCCCCGGAGCGGAGCATTTCCGCGTCCCACGAGGAGTGGACCGGGCCGGCCGGAATCTCCTCCTTGGGGATGAGATCAAGCTGTTCCCCCACGAAAGGCGCGCGCCGCCTTGCCTCGCGCCCCCGGGGCAACCACCCCGCGCCCTGGTTCGTCCCACACGGACATGGAGAGCGAGTGCTGGCTGGTGTCCCTGCCGGCCGTCGACGGCCGGCACTACGTGTACCGGGTGTACGCCCCGCGGGACGCGCTGCTCGCCGACCTGTTCTGGGAGGCCTGGCACTGCCACGACGAGGGCCCTTTCCCCCGGGCGTGGGACCTGTTCGACGCGGCGCGCATACGGCGGGTCGGCCGAGCGGGCGGGTGAGGTTCCCGCCGGGCACGACAGCGCGGACGCAGACGGACGCACACGGACGCAGACGGACGCACGAAGGCGCCCCGCGCGTCACCGCGTGGGGCGCCTTCACCGCCGTACCGCTCAGTCTTCGTCGGCGAGGATCAGGTACAGCTTCTTGCGGGCGTCGTTGAGGACGGACAGCGCCTTGTCGCGCTGCTCCTTCGTGCCGGTCTTCCAGACCTGGCCGAACGCCTCCATGAGGCCGACGCCGGCCTGGCGGATTTCGCCGAGCGCCTCGAAGTCGATCCCTCGGGAGGCCTCCTCCCAGGGGGCGTCCGGGCCCGCTTCGGCCGCCGTCCGGCCCTCCTCGGTGAGCGAGAACAGCTTCTTGCCGCCCTCCGACTCACTGCTGATCAGCCCCTCGTCCTCCAGCAGCTGGAGGGTGGGGTACACCGAGCCGGGGCTCGGCTTCCAGGCGCCGCCACTGCGTTCGGCGATCTCCTGGATCATCTCGTAGCCGTGCATCGGCCGGTCCTTCAGCAGGGCCAGGATCGAGGCCCGTACGTCACCGCGCCGGGCCCTTCCGCGCGGTCCGCCGCGCCCTCGCCCGCCCCAGGGGCCGTGTCCGCCGAAGCCCGGACCGCCGGGACCGAAGCCGGGGCCACCCGGCCCGAAGGGGCCGAAGGCCGCACGCCGGCCCTCACCGCCGAAGCCACCGAAGCCGCGCTCCGGGCCGCGCCCGGGGCCGCCGTGCCGATGTCCGTGCTCGAAACCGTGAGTACGCATCACGATCACTCTCCATTCCATCATCATTCGATCGTCGATCTTTCGTGATGCTTCAACGATATATCGGAAAAGTTCGCATGACAAGACCCGCACGGAGGGCCGGTCGGCCAACCCTGCCGCCGAGCAGGGTCATCCAGCATTTACATACATCATGAATATAAAATCGCTATGCTTCGAGCATGAGTCGTCAAGACACCGCTTCTGGTGCGTCCGCAGCCATCGGGGCAGCCCTCTACGGCCTGGCCACCAGGGCCGCCAGACGCCTGCCCCGGGACATGAGCCTGACGTCCGCCGCCACCCTGGCCACCCTGGACCGGACCGGTCCGCGGCGCATCACCGATCTCGCCGCGGTCGAGGGCGTCACCCAGCCCGCGATGACCACCCTGGTCCGGGTGATGGAGGAGTCCGGCCTGGTCGAGCGGCGCGGCGACGCGTCCGACAAGCGCGTGACGCTGGTGTGCCTGACCGAGGCCGGCGCCGCCTACGTCCGGACGCGGCGCCGGGCGGGCGTCCACGCGTTCGAGCAGTTGATCGGCAAGCTCAGCGGCGACGAGGTAGAGGCGCTGGTGGCGGCCCTGCCCGCGCTGCACCGTCTGGCAGAACTCGAGAGCCAGGACCGCGAAGGGCCGAAGCGGTGACCGGGGAGCCGGTCGGCGGAGCCGCGGTGAAGGCGATCCCGGTGGCGCGTTCCGACGCGCGGCTGCTGGTCCCCGCCCTGGTGTTCATCGCTCTGGTCGTGGCGGCCGTCGCCAGCCTCGGGACGCCGCTCATCACCAGCGTGGCGACCTCGTTCCACGTCTCGCTCGGCAGCGCGCAGTGGACGCTGACCGTCGCGCTGCTCAGCGGCGCCGTCGCCACGCCGGTCCTGGGGCGGCTCGGAGCCGGCCCGCACCGGCGGGCCACGATCCTCGCCACGCTCGCCGTGGTCGTCGCCGGCAGCGCGCTCACCGTGCTGCAGCTGCCGTTCGCGTGGCTGCTGGCCGGCCGGGCGGCCCAGGGCGTCGGGCTCGGGCTGACGGCCCTGATGATGGGCGTGGCCCGGGACCACCTCCCCGAGGAGCGCAGCGCGGCCGTGATCGCCCTGATCTCGGTGGTCTCGGTCATCGGGGCCGGCGTGGGCTACCCGCTGGCCGCACTGCTCGCCGAGCTCGGCGGGGTTCGGGCCGCCTACGGCCTCGGCCTGGTCGTCACCGCCGCCGCCCTCCTGACCGCGTGGCGCTCCATGCCCGAAGCCCCCGCAGGACGCTCCGCCCACGTGGACGTGCCAGGCGCGGTCGTCCTGGCCGCCGCCCTGCTCCTGGTGCTGTTCCTCGCCGGCGAACGGAATCTGTGGAGCCGGCACCTCGCCGTGGCGGCGGGCCTCGCCGTTGTCGCGGTGGTACTGCTCTGGGTCTGGGCCGTCATCGAACTGCGCAGCACGACTCCCCTGATCGATGTGCGGGCGGTGCGGCACCCGGCGGTCGCCGGGGCGAACCTCGCCATGTTCGTCGGCGGGATCGGCATGTACCTCCTGCTCACGCTCGTCACGCGGTACGCGCAGACGCCGCGCGGCGCCGGTTACGGCTTCGGGCTGACGACGTTCGTCGCCGGGCTGGTCCTCGTCCCGTTCTCGGTGCTGGGGTTCGTCGCCGGCAAGCTCACGCCGCGGATCCGGAAGCGGATCGCCGGCCCCCTGCTCCTGGCCGGCAGCGCCGCCGTGGTCGGCGGCGGGTTCGCCCTGTTCGCGGTGGCCCGGTCGGACCTGGCCGAACTTTTCGCGGCGATGGGCGTGCTCGGCTTCGGCGTCGGCGGCTTCTCGGCCGCGATGCCCGGCGTCATCCTCGCCGTCACCCCCAAGAGCGAGACGTCGAGCGCCATGAGCTTCAACTACGTCGTCCGCAGCGTCGGATACTCCCTGGGCAGCGCCGTCGGCGGCCTGATCCTCACCGCGGGCACCGGCCCCGGCCACCTCTTCCCCGACGACAGCGCCTACACCACCGCGGCGCTGGCCGGCATCGGCGCCATGGCGGTCACGACGCTGACCAGCCTCGCCCTCGCCCGCCGGCGCTCGCCCGCGACCAACCCGTGAGCCCCGGCCCCCGGAGAAGCGGCGTTGCGCAAGTCCACCGTGCGGTTGCTCACGGCCACCCCGACCAGCCGTTGCACTGACGGGCGGCGAGGAGATCCGGTCACGTGTGCCCGTCCGTTCCCCGGCGTCCGCCGGGCAGTTGACGCGGCTGCTTCCCGGCGTGCCCCGATCGGTCCAGCGGCGCGCGATTGGCCTTGGTCGGCTCCTTCCGCGGAGCACTACCGTCGGGCCATGCGCATTCGAATCGTCGACGCCTTCACCGACCGCCCCTTCGCCGGCAACCCGGCCGGTGTGCTCCTGCTCGACTCGTTCCCGGCCGACGAGTGGCTGCAGAACGTGGCCCTGGAGGTCAACCACGCCGAGACCGCGTTCGCCCACCGTCTGCCCGAGGACGGCGAGGCCGACTGGGCGCTGCGGTGGTTCACCCCGGCCGCGGAGGTCGCGATGTGCGGCCACGCGACCCTCGCCACCGCCCACGTCCTGCACACCACCGGCGCTCACGAGGGCCCGGTACGGTTCGCCACCCGCAGCGGCGTCCTCATCGCCACCCCTCGCGAGGACGGCTCGATCACGCTGGACTTCCCCACCGCCCCGCTCACCCGTGTCGAGGTCCCGGCCGGGGTCGCCGAGGCCCTCGGCGCCGCGCCGCGCGCCGCCTTCGACACCGGGCCGAACGTCGGCGACCTCCTGGTCGAGCTCGCCGACGAGAAGACGGTGCACGGCCTCACCCCGGACCACAAAGCCCTGGCCGCCTTCTCCGAGCGGGGCATCATCGCCACCGCCCCCGCCGAGGACCCGGCGCGCGGCTACGACTTCGTCTCGCGCTGCTTCTTCCCCAACGTCGGCATCGACGAGGACCCGGTCACCGGCAGCGCCCACACCGCCCTCGCACCGTTCTGGTCCGAGCGCCTCGGCCGCCCGGACCTCACCGGGCTGCAGGCCTCGCCGCGTTCCGGCCGGGTGCGTACGGAGGTGCGCGGTGAGCGCACGCTGCTCAGCGGACGGGCGGTCACCGTGATCGACGGCGACCTGCTCACACGACCCTGACGACGGTGCTGCCGGCGGTTCACACCGTCGGCAGCCAGCCCACCTTGCCGGCGAGCAGCGCATAGCCCACGAACGCCCCGATGTCGAGCAGGGAGTGCGCCACGACCAGGGGGCCGACCCGGCCCCAGCGGCGGTACAGCCAGACGAAGACGACGCCCATCACCATGTTCCCGATGAAGCCGCCGATGCCCTGGTAGAGGTGGTAGGAGCCGCGCAGCACCGAGCTGGCGACCAGCGCGGTGCCGGGTGTCCAGCCCAGTTGCCGCAGCCGGCGCAGGAGATAGCCGACGACGATGACCTCTTCGAGGACCGCGTTCTGCACCGCCGACAGGATCAGCACGGGGTACTTCCACCACACGTCGGGCAGCGCCTCGGGGACCACCGTGAGGTTGAAGCCGAGGCCACGGGCGGCCAGGTAGAAGGCGATGCCGGTGCTGCCGATCACCGCGGCGATCGCGGCGCCCCGGCCGAGGTCGGGCCAGGGACGGGTGCGGTCGAAGCCGAGGGTGCGCAGGCTGCCGCCCTCCCGCAGCAGCAGGTGGGCGACGAGCGCCACCGGCACCAGCGCGGTGGCGATGCCGAACAGCTGCCAGGCGAGGTCCAGCCAGGGGCGGCCCGGCGCGGCGGAGGCGTTGAGCGTGGCCGCCTGCTCCTTCAGGCCGCCCGGCTTGGTCACCGAACCGACGAAGCTGATCAGCGCGGACACTCCGCTCGCACCGAGCGAGAGCCCCAGGACGAGCAGCGTCTCGTCACGGAAGATCCGTCGCGAGAGCCGCTGTTCGGGAAAAGTCTCGGTCACCTGACCCGCCTCCGCCTGCACACCGTGGGAGGTCACAGCATGCCCGATCACGACGCGACGAAGTCCCCCGACCCCCGACGCGGGGCGCGTCAGACGCGGGAGCCGGACAGCCCACCCCGCGCTGCGCGTCGGGCCACCATTCCGCCGGCCCGCGATGCGGGGCGCGTCGACGCCGTAGCCGGACGGCCCGCGCGACCTCGACGCGGGGCGCATCCGACGCCGCAGCCGAGCGGCCCTCACCGTGCCGCGGGTCCAGCGGCACAGGCCGTCGGCCCCCGACGCGGGGCGCGTCAGATGCCGCAGCCGGACAGCCCGCGCCGCGCCACGCGTCCCGCCGCGCTTTCCGCCGACCCCCGATGCGCGCCGCATCCGACGCCGCGCCAGGCGGCACGCCTCGCGCCGCGGACCCGCCGGCACGGGTCGTCGGCTCGCGTCACGCGCCCCACCGCCCGGCGGGGGACCCGTAGCCCCCGGGCCCCGGCCAGGGGCCCCGCGCCGCTCAGCCCAGCGGCACCGGTTCCGCTCAGCCCAGCGGCACCGGTTCCGGGAGTCCCACGGGCCAGCTGTGGACCGGGTCGCCCTTGCGCATCAGCTCGCAGTAGCGCCGGGTCGTCGCCGCCAGGGCCGCCTCGCGGGACAGTCCCTTCTCCTGCGCGCGGTGGAAGGTGGCCGCCTGCCAGGTCGCCCCGTTCGCGCGCCGCCGGCACCGCTCGTCGATGACTCCGAGGTACAGGTCGCGGTCGGCGGGCTCGATGCCCCACGCGTCGAGACCCGCCTCCGCCAGCGGCAGCAGCTCGTCGCGGACCAGGCTGACCGCGTCGACCGTCGTGGTGCCGCCGAGCCGGCCGCGCCGCGGCCACTCCAGGCGGGCGTCGATGCCGTACCGGCACGCGGCGTCGAAGTTGGCTGCGGCCGCCTCGAACGGCAGGCGGGTCCACACCGGCCGCGCGTCCTCGGCGAGGGCGCGGACGACGCCGTAGTAGAAGGCCGCGTTCGCGACCACGTCGGTGACGGTCGGCCCGGCGGGCAGCACACGGTTCTCCACCCGCAGGTGCGGGACGCCGTCGGCGACGTCGTAGACGGGCCGGTTCCAGCGGTAGACCGTGCCGTTGTGCAGGACCAGCTCGGCGAGCTTGGGCGTGCCGCCGGCGTCGATCACCGCCAGCGGGTCCTCCTCGTCGCAGATCGGCAGCAGCGCCGGGAAGTAGCGCAGGTTCTCCTCGAACAGGTCGTACGCCGAGGTGATCCACCGCTCGCCGAACCAGGTGCGCGGACGCACGCCCTGGGCCTTGAGCTCGGGCGGGCGGGTGTCGGTGGACTGCTCGAACAGCGGCGGCCGCGACTCACGCCACAGCTCGCGGCCGAAGAGGAACGGCGAGTTGGCACCGAGGGCCACCTGTACGGCGGCGACGGACTGCGCGGCGTTCCACACGTCGGCGAAACGGCCCGGCGTCACCTGGAGGTGTAGCTGCACCGAGGTGCAGGCGGCCTCCGGGGTGATCGACCTGGAGGTGCAGCGCAGATGTTCCACGCCCTCGATGTCGAGCGTGAAGTCCTCACCGCGAGCGGCGACGATCTGGTCGTTGAGCAGCGTGTAGCGGTCCACGTCGGAAAGGTTGGACGAGACCAGGTCGTCCCGGTCCAGCGTGGGCAGAATGCCGATCATCGCGATTCCGGCGTCGACCTCCGAGGCTTTGCGGTCGGCGTAGGCCAGCGCGATGCGGAGTTCCTCGGCGAGGCGGTCGAATACCCGGTCTCCGAGCCGGTGGGGGGCTATGTTGACTTCCAGGTTGAACATGGCGAGTTCCGTCTGGAAGTCACGGCTCGCGATCCGCTCCAGCACTTCCGCGTTGAGCATTTTCGGCAGGCCGTCGGCGCCCACCAGATTCAGTTCGATCTCCAGCCCCATCAGGTTCTTCGGACGGTCGAACCGCTGCTGGGCCAGAAGCCGCTCCAGCCCCGTCAGGCACTGCTGCAGCTTGTCGCGATAGCGCTGGCGATCGGACAGGTCGAACGAGCCTGCCACGACCTTCTCGCCCATCGAAGCGTCCCTTCCTCAGGTGGGGCGGGGCCCGGTGATCGGGCCTCCGGTGTCCGGTGCACGGTGGATGATGCCCAGCCGAAGCGATCCATAACGTGTGCGCGCCCGAGCGGGAGCGGCTAGGCTTGCCGGGTTGTCCGGCGGGTTGTCCAGTGGCACATTCGCAAGGCATACGGCGCCCGGAATTTTCCCCGGGAAAGGATCTCGTAAAAAACGCCGACGACATTTGGCCGTCCCCTGGACCTGCACTTCCCGAGGTCATCGCCGTTCACCCCCCGTGGAATCGGGATGATTCCCGCGAATCGCCGACCGAATAGTCTCTTGCCGAGTGCTCCGGAAGCGGCTAGACGAAACACAGGCTGAACACGTGTCGTATAAACTCGCGGGACAGGGCAGCAGGTTGGCGCCCGCGGTCGAAGGCTTGTCGTCGGGGTGACGGACGACGGGCCACAGCGCACCTCTTTCTCACTCCGACCCCGGACCCTGCCGTGCCGACCCCTGATTCCGAGAGCTGACAGCGTCGTCCGCCCACGCCCCGCCCTCACGCCACCGTGCCTGCCGAATGAGAGGCGACCCACCATGCCGCTGCATGTACCCCCGGCTCCCGCGCCCGCACTTCGCTCCGTCCTCACGGCACTCGGTTCCCCGACCGCGGTCCGTCAAGCACCCACCCCGTCCCTCCGTAACGCCGAGGGGCCGGCGACGCCCGATCTGCCGCTGCCCGTGCACGTGCTGGAAGCGATCACCCCGGAGGGGGTACGGGCCACGCGGCTGGTCGGCTGGCGTTTCCTGATCCGCTGCGGGGAGCGCGCGGTGGCGGCGGCCGAGACCCGGCTGACACCCGACGGCTGGGCCTTCTCTCACTTCTTCGAAGGGCCCTACGTCGCCTCCACCGAGCGGGCGCTGCGGCAGGCCGAGTCGGTGGCGCAGCCGTACCAGGCGCGGCTGCTGTCCGTGCCCGGGCTGTACATGCTCACCCTGTGGCTGCACGGGGACGGGGCGGCGGACGGGGCGACCGGGCATCCGCAGGCCACGGATCTGCTGGTGCCGCTGGCGCCCGCACCGCCGGGGATCGCCGCACACCGCCCGCACCGGGTCTCCGATCTGCTGCCGGTCCTGACCCTGCGGGCCACCCCGGCCCCGCTGCTCGGTCAGCCCGCCTGAGACCGGCGCCTCACCGGGTTCCGTCCCGGCCTTCGGCACACCGGGCCCCGCTTCCCCGCCGGAAGCGGGGCCCGCGCACGCATCGCTCCGATGAATTCGCTCGGACGAGCAATTCATCGCTCGTACGAGTCGGACCGAATAGCCGCCCGACCCATCCGGACTAGTCATCCCCGGCCATCGGAAACCACCCGAACGTGCAGGTCAGTTGGGCTGAACCAGCCGCGCGGGTGATGCGTCATCATTCTGTGAAGGAGCGGTGCTGCGAAATCCCTGCGGATTGACGCCCGTGGGGCAACACTGGATTCCGACCGACTTTCCAACGGGGGCGGACATGACCACAACAGAGCGAGAGATCCCACCCACCATGTGCCAGCACCAGCCGCCGTGCCCCTCAGCCGATTCAGCCGACCGGGAGTCCGCCCGTCTCGTGGCGCACCACCCGGAGCAGGGCTGGAGCCTGCTGTGCAACGGCGTACTCCTCTTCGAGGACACCGGCGAACTCCTGCCGAACGGCAAGATCATCGCGCCGCACCGCCCGCTGGACGCCGGCCGGGTGGTGACGGCCGCCTGATCCACCACCTTCGATCCACCACCTTCCGGGGCCGGCCGCAGCCACCGCTGCGCACCGGCCCCGCACGATGCGCGCCCCCCTCGCCGCCCCACCCGCCCCGCGGCGGCGTCAGCGCTCGTCCAGCTCCCTCAGCGCGAGGTGGAGCCGCAGCACGTTGACGCGGGGCTCGCCTATGAACCCAGCGTGCGGTCCTCGGTGGTCGCGAACAGCGCGGGGACGATCGCGTGAGACGTCGCGACGTCGTCGGCGAGCGATGACGTCGTCAATGCCGCTCGCGTGATGAGGAGTTGCCCGCCCGATCGCGACGATCTCGATGAGCTTTCCCCGGGTCGGAGTCGAGGTCGACCGTGTCGCCGGCCTCCTACGCGGCTCAGGCACCGGTGCCCATGGCCGCGTCCTGCGGCGGCTGCCGGGCGACCGGCCGCGTCAGAAGCCCGTAAGAGAAGCTCCCCGGGGGCTTGTCGACACCCCCGCGGCCCGCTTGCATGTGCGGCGGGCACAGCGCCCGGCATCTCGACCGACCGACGTCGCGGTCCGGCCCGGCCGCGGCGCTCGCGGGTACGCCGGCCTCCCCGCCGACACGCGTTCCGTGCCCGAGGGGCGCCGCGGCGGCTCCGTCCCGGCGCCCCTCCCGGGGAGCATCCCGCGCTCCCGGGGAGCATCCCGAGCCCCCGGCGCCCAGCCGCCCGCCGGTCACCCGCACCCCCGTCCGGCGCAACCGCCGTCTCCCACCTGCGGCCCCACCGACCGCCACCGACACCGCCAGTCTTAACGCAAGATTGACGCTCCCCGGCCCTGGATCCAAAGGCCCCTGCGTCACGCTCCGCATACGCTGGTGCCGCCGACCGCGTGATGGCCGAATCCACACGCCGAGCCGCACTTCAGGAGCACCCCGATGGCCACCACCGAGCACCCCTCTCCCAGTCGTCTGCGCACGTGGATGCTGGAGGGGCTGTCCGACATGGGCAAGAACGGCGGCCACACCGGGCCGCACGCCGCGCCGGAGCCCCCGCACCAGGGTCAGCGCTGGTGGCGTGTGATGTGCCTGACCGGTGTCGACTACTTCTCCACGCTCGGCTACCAGCCCGGCATCGCCGCGCTCGCGGCCGGCCTGCTCTCCCCCGTGGCGACCCTCGTGCTGGTCATCGTCACCCTCGCGGGCGCACTGCCCGTCTACCGCCGCGTGGCCAAGGAGAGCCCGCACGGCGAGGGGTCGATCGCGATGCTGGAACGGCTGCTGTCGTTCTGGCAGGGCAAACTGTTCGTGCTCACCCTGCTCGGCTTCGCCGCCACCGACTTCCTCATCACCATCACCCTGTCGGCGGCCGACGCCTCCACGCACCTGGTGGAGAACCCGCACCTGACCAGCGCCCTGCACGACAAACAGATGCTGATCACGCTGCTGCTGGTGGCCCTGCTCGGCGCGGTGTTCCTCAAGGGCTTCCTGGAGGCGATCGGCGTCGCCGTGGCCCTGGTCGGCACCTATCTGCTGCTGAACGTGGTCGTCGTGGTCGTCGGCCTCTACCACGTGGTCACCGCCGGGCATCTCGTCACCGACTGGTCCAGCGCCCTGACCGCCGAACACGGAAACGTTTTTGCAATGGTCGGTGTGGCCCTGCTCGTCTTCCCCAAGCTGGCGCTCGGCCTCTCCGGCTTCGAGACCGGCGTCGCGGTGATGCCACATGTGAAGGGCGACGCGGACGACACGGAGGCCGATCCCGCGGGCCGCATCCGGGACACCAAGAAGCTGCTGACCACCGCCGCGCTGATCATGAGCTGCTTCCTGATCGCCACCAGCTTCATCACCACGCTGCTGATCCCGGCACGCGAGTTCGAGCCGGGCGGCGCCGCCAACGGCCGTGCGCTGGCCTTCCTCGCCCACCACTACCTCGGCGGCGCCTTCGGCACGGTCTACGACATCTCGACCATCGCCATCCTGTGGTTCGCCGGGGCCTCCGCGATGGCCGGGCTGCTCAACCTGATGCCGCGCTACCTGCCCCGCTACGGCATGGCCCCGCACTGGGCCCGCGCGGTGCGCCCGATGGTCCTCGTCTTCACCCTGGTCGCGTTCCTGGTCACCTGGATCTTCGACGCCAACGTCGACAAGCAGGGCGGCGCCTACGCCACCGGTGTGCTCGTGCTGATCAGCTCCGCCGCGATCGCGGTGACCATCGCCGCCCGCAAGGCCGGCCAGCGCGGCTGGACCATCGGCTTCGCGGTGATCTCGGCGGTGTTCCTCTACACGACGGTCGTCAACGTCATCGAGCGCCCGGACGGCGTGAAGATCGGCGCCTGCTTCATCGCCGGCATCATCCTCATCTCCCTGCTGTCGCGCCTGCTGCGCGCCTTCGAACTGCGGGTGACCAGCGTGACGCTCGATCCGATGGCCGAGCGGTTCATACGGGACATGGCCAGCCGGAAGATGCGCTTCATCGCCAATGAGCCCGACCAGCGCGACAAGGCGGAGTACCGCGACAAGATCGAGCAGATCCGCGAGGACAACGACATGCCGGAGCAGGACGACTTCGTCTTCGCCGAGGTGACGGTCACCGACCCGTCGGAGTTCGAGGGCGGCCTCACCGTGCACGGCGAGATCCTGCACGGCCGCTACCGCGTCCTGACGCTGCACTCCCCCTCCGTGCCCAACGCCCTCGCCGCGCTGCTGCTGCACGTGCGTGACACCACCGGCTGCACCCCGCACATCTACTTCGAGTGGACCGAGGGCAATCCGTTCCGCAACTTCCTGCGCTTCTTCCTCTTCGGCTCGGGCGAGGTCGCCCCGGTGACGCGCGAGGTGCTGCGCGAGGCCGAACCGGACCGCGAGCGACGCCCCCGCGTCCACACCGGCTGACACCCACACGTCCCCACGGACCGACGTCCCGCGCCCACCCCGGCTGACACCCCGGGCCCACCAGGCCGACACTCTCGCGTTCGCCCGGCTGACACACCGGCCGCCCCGCCTCGGGTGCGGGTCGCCGGCGCCCTTATCGTGACCGGCATGCAGTCCTACACAATCGGCCAGGCAGCACGGCTCCTCGGTGTGAGCCCCGACACCGCGCGCCGCTGGGCGGACGCCGGCCGCGTGACCACCCACCGCGACGACAGCGGACGGCGGCTGATCGACGGACGGGACCTGGCGGCGTTCTCCGTGGAGCTCGCGAAGGCGGGCAGCGACGGGGAGGAGGCGCCGTACACCTCCGCCCGCAACGCCTTCCCCGGCATCGTCACCGCCATCAAGCTCGGCGACGTGGCCGCCCAGGTGGAGATCCAGGCCGGGCCGCACCGGCTGGTCTCCCTGCTCACCCGGGAGGCCGTCGAGGAACTGGGCCTAGAGGTCGGCATGGAGGCCACCGCCCGCGTGAAGTCGACAAACGTACACATCGACCGCACCTGACCCACACGGCGGGCGCATGCGCCACCGGCTCCGTACGAACGCACATGCCGCCCGTAGCCTTCTTGCGCATGGCTCATGCGATGCGACAGCAGACTTCTCCCTGGCAGATACGTCAGTATGATCGGCAGATGGGAGGGGTCCGCTGGGCTGCCTCCGCCATGAGCACCGAGGGAGTCGACCCGTGATGACCCGTCCCGCCCGCCGGACCCTGTGGATCGCCGGCGCGTCGGCCGCCGCGCTGCTGGCGCTGAGCGCCTGCTCCTCGTCCTCCGACTCGGCCGGCAAGGCCGATTCCTCCGGCGCGCCGGCCGGTTCGAGCGCCTCGTCGTCGCCGAAGGTGACCGGCACGGTCACCGTCTTCGCCGCCGCCTCCCTCAAGGAGAGCTTCACCGCCCTCGGCCAGGAGTTCGAGAAGGAGCACCCCGGCACCAAGGTGAGCTTCAACTTCGGCGGCAGCGACTCCCTCGCGGCCAGCATCACCGGCGGCGCCCCCGCCGATGTGTTCGCCGCCGCCAGCCCGAAGACGATGAAGATCGTCTCGGACGCCAAGGACACGGCAGCGGCGCCGACCACGTTCGTGCGCAACCAGCTGGAGATCGCCACCCTGCCGGGCAACCCCGACAAGGTCGCCTCCCTGAAGGACCTCACCAAGTCCGGCCTGAAGGTCGTGCTGTGCGACAAGACGGTGCCCTGCGGCGCCGCCGCCCAGAAGGCGCTCAAGGCCGCCGATCTGACGCTCACCCCGGTCTCCTACGAGCAGGACGTCAAGAGCGCCCTGACCAAGGTCGAACTGAAGGAGGCCGACGCCGCCGTCGTGTACAGGACGGATGTGAAGGCGGCCGGTGACAAGGTGCAGGGCGTGGAGTTCCCCGAGTCGGCCAAGGCCGTCAACGAGTACCCGATCGCCCTGCTGAAGGACGCGCCCCACGCCCAGGCCGCCCAGGCCTTCATCGACCTGGTCAAGTCCGCCGAGGGCCAGAAGGTGCTGACCGAGGCCGGGTTCCTGAAGCCGTGACGTCTTTGGGCAGGACCGGCGCCGCGGACACCCTGAAGGGCGGTCCGCGGCGCCGCCGTGCCCGCACGGGCGTCCCCCTCCCGCTGCTGCTGCCCGCGCTGCTCGGGCTGGCGTTCCTGGTGCTGCCTCTGGTCGCCCTGCTGATCCGGGCGCCCTGGAGCACCCTGCCGGACCAGCTGACCAGCACCGAGGTGTGGCAGGCGCTCCAGCTGTCCCTGATCTGCGCCACCGCCGCGACCGCGCTGAGCCTGATCGTCGGCGTGCCCCTGGCCTGGGTGCTGGCCCGGACCGAGTTCCCCGGACGCGGTCTCGTGCGCGCCCTG
Organism: Streptomyces sp. NPDC028635; assembly: GCF_040637635.1. NCBI lineage: Bacteria > Bacillati > Actinomycetota > Actinomycetes > Kitasatosporales > Streptomycetaceae > Streptomyces > Streptomyces sp. NPDC028635. The sequence continues at coordinate 263,780 of NZ_JBEZWX010000006.1, forward strand.
GTGACCCTGCCCCTCGTGCTGCCGCCGGTGGTCGGCGGCGTCGCCCTGCTGCTCGCCCTCGGCCGCAACGGCGTGATCGGGCAGTGGCTGGACTCCTGGTTCGGCGTCACCCTGCCGTTCACCACGACGGGCGTGGTCCTCGCGGAGACCTTCGTGGCGATGCCGTTCCTCGTCATCAGCGTCGAGGGCACCCTGCGCGCCGCCGACCGCCGCTACGAGGAGGCCGCGCAGACCTTGGGCGCCTCCCGCTTCACCGCCTTCCGCCGGGTCACCCTGCCGCTGATCGCGCCGGGTGTCGCGGCGGGCGCGGTGCTCGCCTGGGCGCGGGCGCTCGGCGAGTTCGGGGCCACGATCACCTTCGCCGGCAACTTCCCCGGCCGGACCCAGACCATGCCCCTCGCGGTCTACCTCGCCCTGCAGAACGACCCGGCGGCGGCGATCGCGCTCAGCCTGGTGCTGCTCGCCGTGTCCGTGGCCGTGCTGGCGGGCCTGCGGGACCGATGGATGAGCGCCTCGTGACCGACACCGGGAAGACCGCCTGTGACCGACACCGGGACGACCGCCTGTGACCGGCACCGGGAAGACCACCTCGACCCGGAAGACCACCTCGACCCGGAAGACCGCCTCGTGACCGACGCCGAGAAGACCGCCTCGTGACCGACACCGAGAAGCCGACGACCGCCGTCCCCGCTCCAGGCGCCGAGGGTCTGGACGCCCATCTCGTCGTCGACCGCGGCGCCTTCCGGCTCGACGTGACCCTGACGGCCGCACCCGGCGACGTCGTCGCCCTGCTCGGTCCGAACGGCGCCGGCAAGACCACCGCCCTGCGCGCCCTGGCCGGCCTCGCTCCGCTGACCGGCGGCCGGCTGCGCCTCGACGGCAGCAGCCTGGACCGTACGCCGCCCGAGTCCCGCCCGGTGGGTGTCGTCTTCCAGGACTACCTGCTCTTCCCGCATCTGACGGCCCTGGACAACGTGGCGTTCGGGCCGCGCTGCCGGGGCGCGAGCAAGGCCGAGGCCCGCGCCGAGGCCGCCGGGTGGCTGGAGCGGATGGGCCTCGCCGAGCACGCCGCAGCCAAGCCACGCCGGCTGTCCGGCGGTCAGGCCCAGCGCGTCGCCCTCGCCCGCGCGCTCGCCACCCACCCCCGGCTGCTGCTGCTGGACGAACCGCTGGCCGCCCTGGACGCCCGTACCCGCCTGGAGGTGCGTGCCCAGCTGCGCCGCCATCTCGCCGAGTTCGAGGCGGTGGCCGTCCTGGTCACGCACGACCCGCTGGACGCCATGGTCCTCGCCGACCGCCTGGTGGTGATCGAGCACGGCCGGGTGGTCCAGGAGGGCACCCCCGGCGACATCGCCCGCCATCCGCGCACCGACTACATCGCCCAGCTGGTCGGCCTGAACCTGTACCGCGGGCGGGCCGACGGCCACACCGTCACGCTGGAGGCGGGCTGCGAGATCACCACCACCGAGCACCTCACCGGAGAGGTCTTCGTGGCGTTCCCGCCGGGCGCGGTCACCCTGCACCGCGAGCGCCCCACCGGCTCGAGCGCCCGCAACCTGTGGCGCTGCGAGGTGGCCGGACTGGAGACCCACGGCGACCAGATCCGCGCCGACCTCACGGGTGAGCTGCCGCTGGCCGCCGACCTCACCACGGTCGCCGCTGCCGAGCTGGACCTGCACCCGGGTGCCCCGGTCTGGGCGACGGTCAAGGCGACGCAGACCCACGCATACCCGGCCTGACCGGCCACCGCCCTCACGGCGCGCCGCCATGACCCTGAGCATCCGCAACCGGTTGCCCGGCACGGTCACCGACGTCCCCCGGGGCGGCGCCACGGGCACGGCGGCCGCCTCCAACCGACACGAGGGCCCCCGAAACCGGGGCCCTCGCTCACGTCAGGGTGTCTCAGTCCTCGTACGCGTCCAGCGGCGGGCAGGAGCAGACGAGGTTCCGGTCACCGAAGGCCTGGTCGATACGGCGCACCGGCGGCCAGTACTTGTCCGCGGCCGACACACCGGCCGGGAAGACGGCCTCCTCGCGGCTGTAGGCGTGCTCCCACTCCCCGCCGAGCGCACGGGCGGTGTGCGGGGCGTTCCGCAGCGGGTTGTCCTCCGCGGACCACTCGCCGGAGCCGACCTTCTCGATCTCCGCGCGGATGGCGATCATCGCGTCGCAGAACCGGTCCAGCTCGGCCAGGTCCTCGGACTCGGTCGGCTCGATCATCAGCGTGCCGGCCACCGGGAAGGACATCGTCGGCGCGTGGAAGCCGTAGTCGATGAGCCGCTTGGCGACGTCGTCCACGCTCACGCCGGTCGCCTTCGTCAGCGGGCGCAGGTCGATGATGCACTCGTGCGCGACCAGGCCACCGGGGCCGGTGTACAGCACCGGGTAGTGCGGCTCGAGGCGCTTGGCGATGTAGTTCGCGGACAGCACGGCGACCTGCGTGGCCTGCTTCAGGCCCTCCCCGCCCATGAGGCGGACGTACGCCCAGGAGATGGGCAGGATGCCCGCGGAGCCCCACGGCGCGGCCGAGATCGGGCCGACGCCCGTCTCCGGGCCGGCGGCGGGCTGCAGCGGGTGGTTCGGCAGGTACGGCGCGAGGTGCTCGCGGACCGCGACCGGCCCGACGCCGGGACCGCCGCCGCCGTGCGGAATGCAGAACGTCTTGTGCAGGTTCAGGTGGGAGACGTCACCGCCGAAGTGGCCCGGCTTGGCGAGGCCGACCAGCGCGTTCAGGTTGGCGCCGTCGACGTACACCTGGCCGCCGGCCTCGTGCACCTGGGCGCAGATGTCGGCGACGTGCTCCTCGAACACACCGTGCGTCGACGGGTAGGTGATCATCAGCACCGCCAGCTCGTCGCGGTGCTGCTCGATCTTCGCCCGCAGGTCCTCGACGTCGATCTCGCCGTCCTCGGCGGTCTTGACGACGACGACCTTCATGCCGGCCATCACGGCGCTGGCGGCGTTGGTGCCGTGCGCGGAGGACGGGATGAGGCAGACGGTGCGCTGCTCGTCGCCGTTGGCCCGGTGGTAGCCGCGCACGGCCAGCAGACCGGCCAGCTCGCCCTGGGAGCCGGCGTTCGGCTGCAGCGAGACCTTGTCGTAGCCGGTGACCTCGGCGAGACGGTCCTCCAGCTCGTGGATGAGCGTGAGGTAGCCCTCGGCCTGCTCGGCGGGCGCGAAGGGGTGCAGCTGGCCGAACTCGGGCCAGGTGACCGGCTCCATCTCGGTGGTCGCGTTGAGCTTCATGGTGCAGGAGCCCAGCGGGATCATGCCGCGGTCGAGCGCGTAGTCGCGGTCGGACAGCTTGCGCAGGTAGCGCAGCATCGCGGTCTCGGAGCGGTGCTGGTGGAAGACCGGGTGGGTCAGGTAGGCGTCGGAGCGCAGCAGGTCCTGCGGCAGCACGTCCCCGGCTGCGGCGTCCAGCGCCTCGATGTCGCCCTCGACGCCGAAGGCGCCGAACACGGCGGTCAGCTGGTCGCGGGTGGTGGTCTCGTCGCACGCGAGGGAGACGTGGTCGGCGTCGACCGGGTACAGGTTGACCCCGTTGTCGCGCGCGGCGGCGACGACCTCGGCGGCCCGGCCCGGCACCCGGGCGGTGACGGTGTCGAAGTAGGCGCCGTGCACGACCTCGACGCCACCGGCCTTCAGGCCCTCGGCGAGGATCGTGGCGTACCGGTGCGTGCGCCGGGCGATGCCCTTCAGGCCGTCCGGCCCGTGGTACACGGCGTACATGCCGGCCATGACGGCGAGCAGCACCTGCGCGGTGCAGATGTTGCTGGTCGCCTTCTCCCGGCGGATGTGCTGCTCACGCGTCTGCAGCGCCAGCCGGTACGCCTTGTTCCCGTCCGCGTCCACGGACACGCCCACGAGCCGCCCGGGCAGGCTGCGCGCGAACTTCTCCCGTACGGCCATGTAGCCGGCGTGCGGGCCGCCGAAGCCCATCGGCACACCGAACCGCTGCGTGGTGCCGACCGCGATGTCCGCGCCCAGCTCGCCCGGCGACTTCAGCAGCGTCAGCGCCAGCAGGTCGGCGGCGACGGTGACCAGCGCGCCCAGCTCGTGCGCCTGGTCGATGACCGGCTTGAGGTCACGCACGGCACCGGAGGCGCCCGGGTACTGGAGCAGCACGCCGTTGATCTCGCGGGCGGCGATGTCGGCCGGGATGCCGTCGCTGAGGTCGGCGACGACGACCTCGACGCCGGTCGGCTCGGCACGGGTCTGGATGACGGCGATGGTCTGCGGCAGCGCGTCCGCGTCGACCAGGAAGAGACCCTTCTTGTTCTTGCCCATGCGCAGGGACAGCGACATCGCCTCGGCGGCGGCGGTGCCCTCGTCGAGCAGGGAGGCGCCGGAGGTGGGCAGACCGGTCAGGTCGGCGACCGTGGTCTGGAAGTTCAGCAGCGCCTCGAGCCGGCCCTGGGAGATCTCCGGCTGGTAGGGCGTGTACGCCGTGTACCAGGCCGGGTTCTCCATGACGTTGCGCAGGATGACCGGCGGGGTGAAGGTGCCGTAGTAGCCGAGGCCGATCATGGAGCCGAGGACCTGGTTGCGGTCGGCCAGGGAGCGCAGCTCGGCGAGCACCTCGGCCTCGCTGCGGGCGCCCGGCAGGTCGAGGGCGTCGGCGTTCTTGATCACATCCGGCACCGCGGCGGCGGTGAGTTCGTCCAGCGAGCCGTACCCGACCTGGGCGAGCATCTTGGCCCGAGCCTCGTGGTCGGGGCCGATGTGACGCTGCTCGAAGGGAATCCCCTTCTCGAGCTCGGAGAGCGGAATGCGATGGGCGGTCATTGCGGAGGCCTCCTGGTCTGACACGACCTTCGAGGGGCACCACGGCACGGGTACCCGAACGGCCTCCCCCTCTGTCATCTCGACCTGAGAGCTTCACCGGAGCGCCCGAGGGCACCCGGCTTTCACCGTCGGTGAGAGCGGAAGCCGTCGACACCCGCCCTGCTTTCCAGAGTGACCTCGTCCGTGCGGTACGTGAGCCTGAGAGATTCCGGGGAGGATTTGCTCCTTCGGCGCCTCCGATGATGTCTGGAGGACTCTCCCGCACGGGGTCAGCAGCCGTAGTCAGACTACCAGCGGGGTCAACGCCGGGGCCCTCGAGTGGCCGCCGTCACCATTGTGCTCTTTCGTAGTGCTTACACCAGTCTTGCGAGCGAGTGGAGGGCCCGTGCAGACCGAGATCGATCCGCGCAACCTGATCGGCCGCAAGGCGTTCGACCGCAGCGGCGTCAAGATCGGCACCGTCGACGAGGTCTATCTCGACGACGCGACGGGCGTGCCGGAGTGGGCCGCCATACGAACGGGTCTGTTCAGCAGGGACGCCTTCGTCCCGCTGGAGCCGAGCGAACTGATCGAGGGCGCGTTGCACGTCCCCTTCGAACGCGCCCTGATCAAGGACGCCCCCGACTTCGGCGTGGGCCGCCATCTCTCCCCGGAACAGGAACTCCAGCTCTACCACCACTACGGCCTCGACATCGCCGCCCCTCCCCCGCTGCAGGACCACGACTTCGGCAAAGTGGCCGGCACGGAGGAGCCCTGACGGGCAGATCCGAGCCGAATCTTTTCCCCTGACGGGTAGACCCGGACCGAACCTCTTCCCCTGACGGGCAGACCCGGACCGAGCCCTTTCCCCGGCAGACCCGCACAGGCGCCCGCACGCGGGCCGTTACGGGGCCCGTGCGCCCGTGCACCCGTGCACGCCGCTTCAGCCGAGGGAAGGCTGCCCCCTCCACCCACCGGCCACCGGGTGGCCGGTCCCGGAGCCGCCGTCGGCCGCTCGCCCTTCGGCCGCGGACCCGGCCCCCGGTCCGGCCGTCCCCGGAGCCGCCCCGTCGAGGCACGCCGCCGGGACGTCCGGTCTTCGCACCAGCGGCAGCGGTTCCGTCGGCTCCAGCGCGGGGTCGTCCGTCCGGAACGTTCTGACCCGGCCCGGCTCCGAGTCCGGTGTCTCGAAGCGGACCGTGACCCGGCCCAGGCCGCTGCCCTGGACCCACCCGTGTCCGTACTCCGCGTGCCGCACGTCGTGCCCCGGCAGCCAGCGCCGCTCCGCCGGCTCCGGTTCCTCGGGGACGGGCTGCGGCGCGTGCGGAACGTCGTCCTCCTGCGGTGCCTCCGCACGCGCCCGCTCCCCCGCCGCCTGCGCGAACAGGTCCTCCTGGGTGTAGTCGGCGAGCCCGCTGACGCCGACGCCGAGCAGCCGCACCCCGCCCGTCGTGTCCACCGCGTCCAGCAGCCGTAGGGCCGCCTCCCGGACGACCGCGGGATCGTCCGTGGGTCCGCGCAGCGTCTCCGACCGGGTGAGCGTCGAGAAGTCGTACCGGCGCACCTTCAGGACGATGGTCCGGCCGGACAGCCCGGCGGAGCGCAGCCGCCGCACGCACCGGTCGGCCAGCCGCTGCACCTCGAGCCCGATCCGCAGCCGGTCGTGGATGTCCACGTCGTAGGTGTCCTCGACGGAGACCGACTTGGCCTCCCGCTCCGCGACCACGGGCCGGTCGTCGTGCGCCAGCGCCATGGCGTACAGACCGTGCCCGTGGGCCTTGCCCAGCAGCCGGACCAGTTCGTCCTCACCGGCCTCCACGATCTCGTCGACCGTGGTGATCCCGGCCCGCCGCAGATGGTCGCCGGTCGCCGGCCCGACCCCCGGCAGCGCCCGCACCGACAGGGGCCCGAGCAGCGCCCGCTCGGTACCCGGCTCGATCAGCACCAGGCCGTCCGGCTTGGCCCGCTCCGAGGCGATCTTGGCGATCATCTTGGACGCGGCGAGCCCCACCGACCCGGTCAGCCCGGTGACCGCCCGGATGTCGGCGCGCAGTTTCAGCCCCGCCCGCTCGGCCGACGCGCTGTCCCAGGCGACGCCCCCGGCCTCCAGGTCCACGAACGCCTCGTCCAGGCTGAGCGGCTCCACCAGCGGCGAGAGCGCCCGCAGCAGCCCCATCACCTGTTCACTGATCGCCCGGTAGAAAGTGAAGCGGGGCGTGAGATACGCGGCGTTCGGCGCCAGCCGACGCGCCTGGGCCGTGGGCATCGCCGAGTGGACCCCGAAGACCCGCGCCTCGTACGACGCGGTCGCCACCACCCCGCGCGGCCCCAGCCCGCCCACGACGACGGCTTTCCCGCGCAGGCTGGGCTTGGACGCCTGCTCCGCCGACGCGAAGAAGGCATCCATGTCCAGATGCAGAATCGTGGGCGCGGTCCTCACATGTCCGATCCTGCACCACGCCACTGACAATGCCGCCCGGGAGGCCGGGCCGGCACAGTCCCGCGGCGGCCGGGCCGGTACCGGGTCGTACGGCGGCTGCCGGGGCTCGGGGCCGGTTAGACCGCCCGGTTGCGCCGACGCGCCAGCTCGTCGCCCGGGTTGTGCCCGACGAGGGTCTCGCCCGTGTCGACACGCTCGCCGTGCAGCTGCGACAGCGCGTGCTCCACGTCCCGCCACACCACACCGACGGCGATGCCGAAGATGCCCTGTCCGCCCTGCAGCAGGGCGTGCACCTCGTCGGGCGAGGTGCACTCGTAGACGGTCGCGCCGTCGCTGAGCAGGGTCATGCGCTCCAGGTCGCTGAATCCCCGCTCGCGCAGGTGCTGGACGGCGGTGCGGATGTTCTGCAGCGACACCCCGGTGTCGAGGAACCGCTTGACGATCTTCAGGACGACGACGTCCCGGAAGCTGTACAGGCGCTGCGTACCCGAACCGTAGGCGGGCCGCACGCTGGGCTCGACGAGTCCGGTACGGGCCCAGTAGTCGAGTTGCCGGTAGGTGATCCCGGCGGCCGCGCAGGCCGTCGGACCCCGGTAGCCGATCTCCTCGGACGCCATGGACGTCGCCTCTCCGCCGCTCGGCACGGCCGTCGGTCGCTGCGGAGCGTGATCGGCCGCGCTGCCGGGATGGGCATACCCGCTGCTCGAGCGCAGCCGGGAACCAGGGGAAGGAAGGGGACCGCTCCCGCCGAAACCGCGTTCGGGGGCACCCCCGGCCCTACCGCCGCCGCTGCTTCCCACGCCGACCTCCGTCCTCGACCTGCCTTCTCGAAGGTAGGCAGCCACCAGGGGTGCGTCAACGACCGCCACACTCGGCACGCCGAGTGATAATCACCCTAAGAGTGGTTTCGCGTACCCCACCACGGGGAAAGGCTAGCCGAATGCGCTCGAGGCAGGGCGTAGGACGCTCTCACGCGCCATCGGCACATGCCGACCTCGTCGGCCGCCACGAGGCACGGCGCGACCTGCGCGGACCGGACCTCCCAGCCCGCGTCGGCCCCGTTTCCCGCGGCTACTGGCTGCTGGTGCCGAAGTCCTCCGGCGAGATCTGGTCGAGGAACTCGCGGAACTTCTCCACCTCGTCCTCCTGCTCGTCCGGAATGGCGATGCCCGCGTCGTCGAGCACCGCGTCACTGCCGTAGATCGGTGTGCCGGTGCGCAACGCAAGCGCTATGGCGTCGGACGGGCGGGCGCTCACCTCGACGCCGCTGGCGAACACCAGCTCGGCGTAGAAGACGCCTTCCCGCAGGTCCGTGATGCGGACTTCGGTGAGTTCCTGACCGACGGCCTCCAGCACGTCCTTGAACAGGTCGTGGGTCAGCGGCCGCGCGGGGGCCATGCCCTGCTGGGCGAAAGCGATCGCCGTCGCCTCCCCCGGCCCGATCCAGATGGGGAGGTAACGGTCGCCTCCCACTTCGCGCAGGAGCACGATCGGTTGGTTGGAGGGCATTTCGACCCGGACACCTACGACATCGAGCTCGTTCACACAGCAACCCTAGGCCGTGCCCGGGATGTTTGGGTAGTCGGGCCGGGAACGCATGGATGATCATCACATCCGGCGCCCGCCCGAGCTCACGGCAGCCGCACCCCGAGAGCGCTCTGCACCAGCGCCGCGTGCAGCTTGACGGCGAGGTCCGCCAGCTCCTTCGTGCGGTCCTCGGCGTGAGCCCTGGTCTGCGGATTGCGGTGGCGCTTGAGCGGGGCCACCACCTGCTCCACCAGCCCGGCCTCACGGTCGGCTGCCGCCTTCATCACCCGCAGATGGCGCGGCTCGATCCCGAACCGGCCGAGCTGGGCGATCAGCGAGGCGACGGTCACCGCCTCCGCGTCGTACACGCCCTCCTCCAGCTGAGCGATCAGGCCGTACGACTCCCATTCCCGGAGTTCGTCCTCGCCGATCTCGGCGGCGGCCAGCAGCTCGGCGCGGCCGATCCGGGCGACGGTGGGCTGCTCGGGCAGCTCACGCAGCTGCTCGCCGTCCCGTTGCCGGCCGAGCGTCGGCAGGCGGACGGTCTCGCCGCGCTCCAGGGCGTCCAGGTGCTCGCGAATCACCTTCAGCGGCAGATAGTGGTCCCGCTGCATCCGCAGCACCCGGCCGAGGCGCTCGACGTCCTGGACGCTGAACTTGCGATACCCCGAGGGGGTCCGCTGCGGCTCGATCAGCCCCTCCGACTCCAGGAAACGGATCTTGGAGATGGTGACCTCGGGGAACTCCTCGCGCAGCGCGTTCAGCACGGTGCCGATGCTCATCAGACCACTGTCCGCCGCGGCGGTGCCGTGGCCGGCACCGCCGCCCGGTGTTCGAAGCATGGACCTTCCCTGGGGGTGCCCCCGGACTCAGTCCGAGGGAGGGTCAGTAGCCCCGCTGGCTCGCGTAGAAGACCAGCCGGTACTTGCCGATCTGCACCTCGTCGCCGTTGTGCAGGGCGACCTGGTCGATGCGCTCGCGGTTGACGTAGGTGCCGTTGAGGCTGCCCACGTCGGCGACCGTGAACGTGCCGTCCGGGCTGCGCCGGAACTCCACGTGGCGGCGCGAGACCGTGACGTCGTCCAGGAAGATGTCGCTCTGCGGGTGGCGCCCGGCCGTGGTCAGCTCACCGTCCAGCAGGAAGCGGCTGCCCTGGTTCGGCCCGCGGCGCACGACCAGGAGCGCGGAACCCAGCGGCAGCGCGTCCACGGCCGCCTGCGCCTCCGGGGAGAGCGCCGGGAGCTGCGTCTGACCGGTGACCTCGGAGTCGTAGGCCTCGATGCCGGAGATGGAGATCGTGGACGTCGTCTCCGAGGCACGCTCCGGCACCGCCCCGGCGCGGAGCGGCGCGCCGCAGTTGTTGCAGAAGCGGCTGTTCTCCGCGTTGCGGTGACCGCACCTCGTGCAGACCAGGGCCGACATGGACGGATCCTCCTGCCGCGGCTGCCCCGCCGGGGCATGGGACGCGTACGGGTCGGACGAGAACCCTCCACCCGTACCTGAGGTTGACGGTTGGCCGAAACCTATGCCGCCGGCCTGGGCAGGGTCAACAGACGGCGCGCCCTGACCTCCGGAAATGCCACCGCCCGGACCAGCCACCTGGTCCCGGAACAGCGGACGCTGTGCCTCTTCGTCCGGCTGGGCGCGATGGCGAGCGGTCGCGTTGCTGTCGCTGCCCTCTCGCGCGCTCTTGCCGAACAACCTCGCAAACAACTTCACGGGCGATTCCCCTTGACCGAAACAGACCCGCCCGTGGGGCAGGACGAACCCTGACTGAACACACCGGTCGACCCGGACATCCTCACAACGTCCGTATCCACCAAACAGTTTCCACCACGCACCACCCCTTCGGTGCGCCGACCCCCCGCAAGCTCATGCCCTCGTCCGACGCCCCCCATGCACCCCCGGTTCACTGGGAGGACGACCGAGCGTAGTCAGGCTGCTTCGCCGCTCGCAAGGCGTCCACGACGATCTTGCTCGATCGCTCGACGGTCACGGTGGCCTGCTCCTTCTCCAGGGTCTGCACCACGCCTCCCGGGATGTTGAGCGCCGGTTCCAGGTCCTGCGGCTTGCCGATGACCTTGAAACGATAAGGCGCGGTGATCTTGTTCCCGTCGACGCTGACACTCTTGCCGGAGTCGGTGAGGTATGTGCCGGCGACCACCCGGACATCGTCGACCTGGATCGCCTCCGCGCCCGCCGCGCGCAGCTCCTGGATCGCGTCGAGCAACATGTCCGCCTGGACCGTCCCCTTCGGGTCGTCGATGGTCATCGTGATGCCGGGACCCTGCGCCGCCACCGTGCCCGCCAGGATGCCGAGTTGCCGTTCCTTCTCCACCGTCTGCTTGCGGGCCTCCTCGGCCTGGTCGGAGCTGTTCTCCAGCTCCTGGCGCTGCTTGTCGAGCCCCTGCTTCTCGTCCTCAAGACGCTGTGTGCGGTCGTCGAGTTCATCGAGGATCCGGACAAGATCCTCCTGCCGGGCACCGCGCAGCGCGCTGTCACTGTCGCTGTTGGAGGCGACCTGGACGGCGAGCCCGAAGCCCAGACCGAAGAGCAGCACAGCGACGATCAGTTGGGCCCGCGTGACACGCGGCGGCCACAACCCCTTCACCAGCCGCTGCCGTCCGCTCACCGCACCGTCCGGCGCCACCCCGTTCGGCGCCACCCCGTTCGGCGCCGCCCCGTTCGGCGCCGCCCCGTTCGGCGCCGCCCCGGGAGCGGCATCGGCCTCGGGGGCCCGCGCCGGCACCTCCTCGGGCAGCTCCCGGCGCAGCTTGTGGTCGGGGTTCTCGGGCTGGTCGCTCTTCTTCCCGGGCGTCTTGTCGTCGTTGCTCATCGCCGTCACGCCCGGAACACGTGCCGTCGGATCGCCGCGGCGTTGGAGAAGATCCGGATGCCGAGCACGACCACGACACCGGTGGACAGCTGCGCGCCCACGCCCAGCTTGTCCCCGAGGAACACGATCAGCGCGGCCACCACCACGTTCGACAGGAACGACACCACGAAGACCTTGTCGTCGAAGATGCCGTCGAGCATGGCCCGCAGACCACCGAAGACGGCGTCCAGCGCCGCCACGACGGCGATCGGCAGATACGGCTCGACGACCGCCGGAACCTCCGGCCGGACCAACAGGCCGGCCACGACTCCCACGACGAGGCCCAGTACGGCGATCACGATGTGCCCTTCTCAGTCTTTGCCGTGTCCGGCTGTGCTGTACGTACGATCACGCTCGGTGCCGCGGGGAGCCGGAGGTCGCTCTGCACGGAGATGTTGGTACGGATGCCGTAGTTCTCCTGCAGGGCGTTCAGATACAGCCCGTCCGCGCTGTCCTGGAACCGCGTGCTGAGCTGCTCGCCGTCCCCCACCGCCAGCACCGTGTACGGCGGCACCAGAGGCTTGTTGTCGACCAGTATCGCGTCCCCCGCGGCCCTGATCGCGGACAGTGCCGTCAGCCGCTGCCCGTTGATCGCCACGGCCTCCGCGCCGGACGCCCACAGGCCGTTGACCACCCGCTGCATGTCCCGGTCGCGCACCCGGCCCGTGTCGGAGAACCCGCTGGTCTCCCGCGGGTTGCCGGCCTGTCCGGACGTGGCTTCCTTGGCGTCGTCCACGACCAGCTTCACGCCCGGCCCGTGCACGGCGATCGCCCCGGACAGGATGCCCGCCAGCTCCGCCTGCTCGCCGCCCCCGCTCGTCCTGAGCGCCTCGCGCTGCCGCGCGCTCACGTCGTCACGCAGCTGGTCGACGGTGCCCTCGAGGTCGTCGGCCGTCTTCGTCTCCCGGTCGATCCGGTCGAGCAGCTCCTGGCGCTCCTTGGCGACGACCGGGGCCGCCACCCGCGCCTGTGCGGCACCGACGGTGACCACGAGCGCCGCGAGCACCAGTCCGGCGGCGAGCCCCAGCTTGGCTCTCAGCGTCTTCGGCAGGCCTCCCGAGCCGGCCGCCCGCTTGCGGGCGGCGGCCTCCGCATAGCCGTCGTCGAGGCTGTGGTCCATGACGTTGGTGAGCAGCGACATGGACGCGTCCGGCCGCGACGGTGGCGTGCGAGTGCTCCGAACGGGGGGCTGCTGCGGCATGCCGCACATCGTCGCACGTCGCGACGGATTCCTCCGAATGGCCCCACCGGCGTGCCGGACAGGCCCCTGTCGGGGAGCCTTGTCCGGCACGCACGCGTGCCGTTGTGCCTAGCGTCCCGCGCTGTCCACGACGGCCGCCCACTCGTCCAGCAGGGCCTGAGCGGAGGCGTCGTCGGGGCCCTCGGCCCACAGATGGGTGACCGCCTCGGCCGGGTCCGGCAGCACCATCACCCAGCGCCCGTCGGGCTCCACGACACGCACCCCGTCCGTGGTGTCCACATGGCGGTCTCCCGCCGCCTCGACGACCCGCCGCATGACGAGTCCCTTCACGGCCCACGGGGTCGCCAGATCGCGCTTGAGCACGTGCGCCCGCGGAATCCGCGCGTCGATCTGGCTGAGCGTGAGCTGCGTCCGCGCGACCAGACCGATCAGCCGTACGAAGGCAGCCGTACCGTCGTAGACGCTGCTGAACTCGGGGACGATGAAGCCACCCTTGCCGTCACCGCCGAAGATGGTGCCCTCCTCGCCGCCGACCCTCGTCAGGTCGTCCGGCGAGGTGGTCGTCCACTCCACCTGGGTGCCGTGGTACGCGGCCACCTGCTCGGCGATCCGCGTGGTCGTCACCGGAAGCGCCACCCGGCCGCTGCGCCGCTCCGCGGCGATCAGGTCGAGCATCACCAGCAGGGCCCGGTCGTCCTCGATGATCCGGCCCTTCTCGTCCACGAGCGACAGCCGCTCGCCGACCGGGTCGAACCGCACACCGAACGCGGCACCCGAGGACGCCACGATCTCACCGAGCCGCACCAGCCCCGCCCGGCGCATCTCCGTGGTCTCGGTCGGCCGGGTCTCGTCGAGACCGGGGTTGATCGTCAGCGAGTCCACGCCGAGCTTGCCCAGAAGGCTCGGCAGCACCAGACCGGCGCTTCCGTTGGAAGCGTCCACGACGACCTTCAGACCCGACTCGGCGATGCCGGTGGTGTCCACGTTGCGCAGCAGCGACCCCGTGTACGAGTCGAAGACACTGGCCGGGAAGTGCAGGTCACCGATCTCGCCGGGGAACGCGCGCCGGTACTCCTGCCGCGCGAACACCCGGTCGAGCTTGCGCTGGCCGCCCTGCGAGAGGTCGGCGCCCTGCGAGTCGAAGAACATGATGTCGACCGAGTCCGGCACCCCGGGCGTGGTCCGGATCATGATCCCGCCGGCGCTTCCCCGGGCGGTCTGCTGACGCGCCACCGGCAGCGGCACGTTCTCCAGATCGCGTACGTCGATGGCGCTGGCCTGCAGCGCAGAGATCACCGCGCGCTTCAGCGCCCGGGCACCGCGGGAGTGGTCGCGGGCCGTGGTGACCGTGGAGCCCTTCTTGAGGGTCGTGGCGTACGCGCCGGCCAGCCGCACGGCCAGCTCCGGCGTGATCTCCACGTTGAGGATGCCGGACACACCCCGGGCGCCGAACAGGTGCGCCTGTCCGCGGGACTCCCAGATGACCGACTGGTTGACGAAGGCGCCGGCCTCGATCGTCTTGAACGGGTAGACCCGCACATTGCCCTGCACGATCGATTCTTCGCCGACCAGGCACTCGTCACCGATGACGGCACCGTCCTCGATACGAGCCGCCCGCATGATGTCGGTGTTCTTGCCGACGACGCATCCGCGCAGATTGCTGTGCTGCCCGACATAGACGTTGTCGTGCACCACGGCCTTGTGCAGGAAGGCACCGCTCTTGACGACGACATTGGAGCCCACCACGGTGTGCTCGCGGATCTCGGCGCCGGCTTCCACCTTGGCGTAGTCACCGATGTACAGCGGCCCGCGCAGAACGGCGTCCGGATGGACTTCCGCGCCCTCGGCGACCCATACGCCCGGCGAGATCTCGAAGCCGTCGATGTCGACGTCGACCTTGCCCTCAAGGACGTCGGCCTGGGCCTTCACATAGCTCTCGTGGGTGCCGACGTCCTCCCAGTAGCCCTCGGCGACAAAGCCGTAGATCGGCTTGCCTTCCTTCAAGAGCTGCGGGAAGACGTCACCGGACCAGTCGACGGGCACATCGGGCTCGACGTAGTTGAACACCTCGGGCTCCATGACATAGATGCCCGTGTTCACGGTGTCCGAGAAGACCTGGCCCCAGGTCGGCTTCTCCAGGAAGCGCTCGACCTTGCCTTCCTCGTCGACGATGGTGATACCGAATTCCAGCGGATTGGGCACACGGGTCAGGCAGACCGTGACCATCGCGCCCTTTTCCTTGTGGAAATTGATCAGCTCGGTGAGGTCGAAGTCGGTCAGGGCGTCACCGGAGATGACGAGGAAGGCATCGTCCTTCAATGCCTCTTCGGCGTTCTTGACGCTTCCGGCGGTACCGAGTGGCTTCTCCTCATTGGCATAGGTGAGCTCCATGCCGAGCTCTTCACCGTCACCGAAGTAGTTCTTGACCAGCGACGCCAGGAACTGCACTGTTACGACGGTCTCGTTGAGCCCATGCCTTTTGAGCAGCCGCAGCACATGCTCCATGATCGGTCGGTTGGCGACCGGCAGAAGCGGCTTGGGCATGCTCGAGGTCATGGGGCGAAGGCGCGTGCCTTCGCCTCCGGCCATCACGACGGCCTTCATGTCGGAAGCGTCCTCCTCTAAAGACGACGGTCTAGCCGACTACTCCCGTCCAGATTCTCCCGTACTTTCCCAGAGCGGGCCATCGGGGACCGCCGTCACCGTCGACGGGCGAGGAGTCAGTCGGCCGTGGCATCCGCTCGGACCAGGCGGCGGACTTGTACCACGTAGAGGACTCCTGCCCACCAGTACAGCGTTGTACCCCATCCGGCGAACGCCCATCCGAAAATAGCAGCGAGTGACGGCAGCCAGCCAGACCCGTCACTGAGCAGCAGCAACGGGAACGCGTACATCAGGTTGAAGGTCGCGGCCTTGCCGAGGAAGTTGACCTGCGGCGGCGGATAGCCGTGCCGGCGGAGGATGCCCACCATCACCAGCAGGACCAGCTCCCGCGCGAGCAGTACAGCGGTCAACCAAAGGGGCAGAATCTCGCGCCAGGTGAGGCCGACGAGAGTGGAGAGGATATAGAGCCGGTCGGCCGCCGGGTCGAGCAGCCGGCCGAGGCTGCTGATCTGGTTCCAGCGCCGGGCGAGCTTCCCGTCCAGATAGTCACTGACACCACTCAGGGCCAGCACGAGAAGTGCCCAGCCGTCGCTCTTCGGGCCGCCGAACTCGGGGCGCAGAATGAGCCACAGGAACAGGGGCACGCCGACGAGCCGCGCCATGCTGAGGATGTTGGGGATGGTGAGGACCCGGTCTGTCTGAACACGAGTCTCCTGGACCTCCACCCGGGGGCCTCCAGTAGGAAATGAGCCAACGATGCCCCCTGACCCTACCTCAACGCAAAAAAGCTCTGGCTCTTGGGCTGTCTGCCCAAGAGCCAGAGCTCTAAAAGGAGTTCGGCGGCGTCCTACTCTCCCACAGGGTCCCCCCTGCAGTACCATCGGCGCTGTAAGGCTTAGCTTCCGGGTTCGGAATGTAACCGGGCGTTT